>DFZB01000048.1:0-2589 GCA_002382025.1 Patescibacteria group bacterium UBA4067
CGCTCTTGAATTAGCTAATCCAACATCCTCTGAAGCAAAACGAACTAATCTTCTGGCAATAAATAATGGATCTTCTCCTGCTTCAACCATTCTTGCTAACCAATACAATGAAGCATTTGCATCAGAACCTCTCATTGATTTATGAAGTGCTGAAATTATATTATAATGCTCGTCTCCTCCCTTATCGTACAAAAGATTAATTTTATTTACTGCTTCTTTTATTAAGGAATCATCAATAATAATTTTTTCATTAAATGAATTACTTAAAACAGAATATTCTAAAATATTTAATGCAACTCTAGCGTCTCCATTACTTAATTGAGAAATTAATGACAATGCTTTTTTACTAATCTTGATTTTTAATTTAGGAAAACCCTTTTTAATAGCTCTTTTAATTAAGTCCTCAATGTCTCTTTCTTCTAATTGTTTAAAAACAAAAACGCGTGAACGAGATAATAAAGCTCCCCTAATTTCAAAGCTCGGATTTTCAGTTGTTGCACCAATTAAAACAATTAAACCATTTTCAATATGAGGCAACAAAGCATCTTGTTGTGCCTTGTTCCAACGATGAATCTCATCTATAAAAAGAATAGTTCTTTTTCCTAATCGATCATTAATCTTGGCTTTCTCTATTATTTCTTTTAAATCTTTTATTCCTGATGTTACTGCGCTAATTTTAACAAACTCTGATCTAGTTTGCTTAGCAATAATATATGCTAAGGTGGTCTTTCCTGTTCCCGGAGGACCCCAAAATATCATTGAAGGAATTCTATCTTCTTCAATTGCTTTTCTTAATAATTTCTCTTCTCCAATTAAATCTTTCTGACCAAAAAAATCCANNCTAACTATATTTCATTTACAAAAAAGAGGCAAGTATATATTATGCCTCTATTGTTTCGATAAAAAAGTTAGTTATTACACTAAAATTTTCTTTAACAAAGCCATGGGCTTTGCTAGAAATAAGGTTAAACCTTTCTTTGGTCAATGATTCCTTTTTATGGGAAGGACAGAAAAATATCATTGTAGCTTCTTTTGAAACCAGGTCTAACATATTCAGATCAGTATTTCCGTCCCCTACAACAAAAATGTTTTCATGAGGAATGTCCCAAATTCTGGCAAAACCATGAACCAACCAGGGTTTCTTTTCAGCAGTAACGATACTGTTATCTTCCCAGCCAGTAATTATACCTTTGTTGTTAAAAATTAACTCTGTTGCATTTATTTGTAAATTTCCATATTCTTTTGAATTAATACCATAATAATTTAAGGTACTATCTATTATGTTTTTAATTCCAGAAGAAATAATGCAAACCTTAGAATAATTTTCTAATAAATAAAGTATGAGTATTGCGCCAGATAAATAAATCCTGGATTTTTGTATTTCCTTTTCAAGACAATTCAAATTAAGCTCATAATCAACATACATTTGCATGTTTAGTCTTTGCCATTCTTTCATTTCCTTTCTGGTCAATGGTCTTTGCTTTTCAATTTCGTGATATTTTTTACTCATCTTATCTAGTAAAAGAATATCTTTTCTTTCTCCTGTTTTTGAAAAAGCATTATTTGCTATCTGCCAAGAATTATTATTAATCCCCGGCTTAGTCAAAGTATCATCCCAGTCAAAGATTACAGCTAATTCTTCAGAGAAAATCTTTTCCCTTGAAAACTTTTCTGTATCTTTTGGAATTATTAAATGTTCACAATTGACATTACTTGTTAGAACACTGTGTAATTCATCTAGCTTAACTCTTTTTACTTTCATAGCTAAACCTCATTAAAATTTTAAAATAGCAATTAAAACTTAGAACAATTTTCAATTAAAGTCAACTGATTAGACATTTTCATTTATTTCTATTATACTTAAAATAATAATATTTTATGAAAGAATTACCAAAAGATTACGATTTTAAAGTAACTGAAAACAAGTGGAAATCTAATTGGAACAAAAACCAATTATATAAATTTAATGAAAAAGATGATTCTCTTCTTTTTGTTGTTGATACTCCCCCTCCATATGTTTCAGCTGATCACCTACACATAGGTCATATTATGTCTTATGCTCAAGCAGAATTCATTGTACGCTATAAAAGAATGCAAGGTTTTAATGTTTTTTATCCAATGGGTTTTGATGATAATGGATTACCCACAGAAAGATTTGTTGAAAAAAAATACAAAATAGACAAATCAAAAACAACTAAATCTGAATTTATTAAACTTTGCTTAAAAGAAACAGAACAAGGAATTGAAACATATAAAAAACTTTGGACTAATTTGGGTATTTCAGTTGATTGGACAAAAACATATAGCACTATTTCTCCTTTACCAACTAAAGTTTCTCAATGGTCTTTAATTGATTTATACAAAAAAGGATTTCTTAAAAGAGAAGAGGTCCCAATTCTCTGGTGTCCATATTGTCAAACAGCCATTTCTCAGTCTGATGTTGAAGACAAAGAAAGAGAGTCATTAATGAACTATATATCATTTCCTTTAACTAATAATGAAGAAGTTATGATTGCTACCACAAGACCAGAGTTATTACCTGCTTGTGTTGCTTTGTATTACAATCCAGAAGATGAAAGATATAAAGGA
>DFZB01000048.1:2633-5711 GCA_002382025.1 Patescibacteria group bacterium UBA4067
AATCTTTTGACAATTGACGGAAAGTTAAATGAATTTGGAGAAAAATATCAAAAACTAGATATTACTGAAGCAAGAGAAAGAATAATAGAAGACTTAAAAGATTATTTAGTAAAACAAGAAAAAATTATTCAAACAGTTAATGTTCACGAAAGATGCGACACTCCTGTTGAGTTAATACAAAGCAAGCAGTGGTTTATTAAAGTTTCAGACATGAAAGAAACTTGGCTTGAATATGGAAAAAAGATTAAATGGTATCCTGAATACATGTATAAAAATTATGAGTTATGGGTTAATTCATTAAAATGGGATTGGTGTGTTTCAAGACAAAGATTTTATGGAGTTCCCTTTCCTTTTTGGTATTGTAATGAATGCGATGAAATAATAATTCCTGATGAAAAAGATTTGCCAGTTGATCCAATTGAAAACAAACCAAAACAATGNNCCCAGGTGTAAAAGTAAAGATATTGTTCCAGAAAAAGACGTAATGGATACATGGGCAACTTCTTCTTGTACTCCTTTTCTTTTAAAGGAATTGGGTAAAAATGAAAAATTATTTCCTGTTGATCTAAGACCAAATGCACATGAAATAATTAGAACTTGGGATTTTTATTCAATTGTTAAAAGTTATTATCATTTTAATGATATTCCTTTTAAGAATGTTATGATATCTGGTCATGGATTAGATGAAGAAGGAAAAAAGATTTCTAAACGCTTGGGAAATTATATTCCTTCTGATAAGTTAATTGAAGAATATGGAGCAGATGCAGTAAGATATTGGGCAACTGGTGCTTCCTTGGGACAAAACTTAAGATTTAATCCCAAAGAAATTAAAAAAGGAAAACAAATTACAATTAAATTATGGAATATCGCTAAATTTATTCAAATGAATGGAATTTATAAAGAAAATGATATTAATTTAGAACAACCCGATTTATGGATAATATCAGAAACTAATAAAACAATTGAATCTGTTACTCAATATTTTAATAATTTTGAATATGCTAAAGCTAAAAATGAGATAGAGATGTTTTTTATGAATAAATTTGCTGATTATTATGTTGAGTTTATTAAATACAGATTAAATGGAACTGATGAAAAATCAAAACAAGCTGCTCAGCACACTCTTTATAATATTTTTATCCTAATACTTAAAATGTTTGCTCCTATAATTCCTTTTATTACTGAAGAAATATATAGCTTACTTACTAATGAAAAAAGTATTCATGTTTCTTCTTGGCCAAAAACAATCAATACCAATGAGCCAGATGAAGATTTTAAAAAAGCAATAGAGTGTATTGATGAGATAAGAAAATATAAATCAGAAAATAAAATATCTTTAGGAAAAGAAATAGAAGAATACAAATTAAAAACAGATATTGATTTAGAAAAATATAAAGAATTTATTCAAAAAGCAATTAAGGTTAAAAGAATAATTAAATAAAAAATCCTCCAATTAAGGAGAATCTTTTATTGTTGGATATGAAAGTATTTACTTTTTTCTAAAATCATGTTTTCTTCTTTTAATCTTTTTTTCCTATCATTCTCTCTTAAGAATAAAAGGATGATTAAGAAAATGACTAAGCCTAGTAATAATCCTAAAAATAGATAAAATATTTTCCAATTTCTAGTAATAAATCCTGCTAATCCAGCCATTGCTTCTTCGCCTGTTTTTTTAGAAACTCTAATTTCTAAATTATCTCTAACTGTTTCGATGTTTTTAGCGTTTGCTTCTGAAACAAAATTTAAATCAGTTGTACCGTATACAAAACTATTTTCTCCGCTTATCTTTATTTTAAATATTACATTTTTTGATTTTCCTAATTCAATTGTTCCTAAAATAAAGCTACCGCTAGCATCTCCACAAAATGTTTGTCCTTCTACTTTTACATCATAAACATCATCAATTTTAACTGGTAAAATATTTGTTAAAATTACGTTTTCCATTTTACAATCAACAGCAGTAACAGTAATCATTAATTCTACTTCTTCTTCTGGTCTAGCGAAAATAGAATCTCTCCAAGATGCTTCTTTTTGTGTTAAATTTCTTGCTAAAATATCTACTCCTAGATTACATTTCTTTTCAATAATTGGTTTTGTAGGAGTAACTGGCGTAACTGGAGTAACTGGTGTACTTGGCTTATATGTAGTTACAAAACTTTTAGAGTATAAACTATCTGATATAGAATACATATCTTGATCGCAAGCTATTGACCATGCACGATAGTAATAATTATTACCCAATACAATATCATAATCATTGTAGCTCGTGCCACTACCATAATATACAAGAGTTCCATCAGAAATTGTTCCAGGATAAGAATTTATTTTTCTTGTTATAGCAGTATTACATGCACCCTGACCAATGTTCCATGTTAAACTTACTTGATTGTTATTAATAAGCTTGGCATTAAAATTCAAAGGAGAATCAGGTTTTGTTATAAACTTTAACGTGTTTCCATAAACAGTTGCTCTTGAATTTCTAGCTTCTGTTCTAAATTGATATGCTTTTCCTTTTTCTAAATTAGTTATGTCTATATAAAAATAATTGCCAGTTCTTTTGTAATCCATCCATTGAGTATTGTAAGAAAAATAATTAAGTCTACCCCAATTAAATCTAATACTAGTATTTTCTCCACCATCATCTGATAAATAACCATTTAATCTAGAAGAATTAGTTGTTATGGCCGTAGCATTATTAGTTACAACCACAGGATTATTATAAACCTGAGTATAAGGAGAAACATAAATACTAACTGTACTAGAAGCATATCCTCCTCTTCCGTCATTAACTGTTAGCGTACAAGTATAGGTTGTGTTGTAATTTACGCTTGGAGCATAGAATGTTGGATTAAGCATTGTGTAAAATGAAAGTTGTCCTCCATTACATGTCCATGAGTATGTTAAAGCATCACCATCTGGATCAGAAGCAGTAGCATTCATGTAAACGCTCTGTCCTGATTGTACTGTTTTGCTTGAACCTGCATTTACATATGGATTTCTATTAGTTTGAGTATAGGGAGAAACATAGATACTAACTGTACTAGAAGCATATCCTCCTCTTCCGTCATTAACTGTTAG
>DFZB01000001.1:0-1248 GCA_002382025.1 Patescibacteria group bacterium UBA4067
GACTATAATGTAGAACATAGACAAACAGCAGAAAACAAAAATGAATTATTAAAATAATATGGATATTTTTGAAGCTATTAATAGTTCTTGGAAGATGATATTCAGAAATAAAATGCGTTCTTTTTTAACAATGCTCGGGATTATTATTGGTGTAATGGCAGTTATTGTTGTGATGTCTGTTGGTTCAGGGGCAGAAAGTTTAATTTTAAACGAAGTTAAAAGCATAGGCTCAAACTTAGTTAGTGTTTTACCTGGAAAATCAGAAGAAAAAGGTCCACCAACCTCTGCTTTTGGAATAATAATTACAAGCTTAAAATATG
This sequence comes from Patescibacteria group bacterium UBA4067, assembly GCA_002382025.1. GTDB lineage: Bacteria > Patescibacteriota > Minisyncoccia > Minisyncoccales > Minisyncoccaceae > Microsyncoccus. Next base: position 321 of record DFZB01000001.1, read on the forward strand.
AAGATGGACAAGCTTTAATTGAAAGTAACTATTCTTCTATAGAAGCATTGGCAATGTACGTGAAGGGGAATGATAGAATTTCTTGGGAAGATAAAAAGGCAGATACTAATTTTAATGGAGTAAATGCAGAATATCTAAGCGTAGAAAACACAACAATAGAAAAAGGTAGATTTTTTACAAAAGATGAAGAATTATCTCAATCTAGGGTGGTAGTTTTGGGTGGTAGCATTGCTGAAAAACTTTTTGGCGATCAAAATCCAATAGGAGAAAGAATTAAAATAAAAAAAAGTAACTTTACGATTATAGGGGTGCTTAAGAAAAAAGGAGGAGGGCTAACTCAAAATCAAGATGAAGAGATTTTTGTTCCTATAAAAACAGCACAAAATATTTTATTAGGAATTGATTATATTAGTTTAATGAGAATAAAAGTTGATGAAGAAAAAAACATTGATAAAACAATTAATTATGTTGAGAGTTTTTTAAGAGATAGGCATAATATTGATAATCCCAAAGATGATGATTTTACTGTTAGTTCTGTTCAGGAAGCTTTAAATGCTTTGGGATCAATAACAATGGCAATAAGGTTTTTTCTAATTGCTGTTTCTGCTATTTCTTTAATTGTAGGAGGATTTGGAATAATGAATATTATGCTTGCTACAGTTGAAGAAAGAATTAACGAGATAGGATTAAGAAAAGCAGTTGGAGCAAAGAATTACCACATTACTTTACAATTTTTATTAGAAACAGTTACCATTACTTTTTTTAGTGGCATAATCGGAATTATTTTAGGATTAATAATTTCATTTTTAGTTGCTTTAGTGGCTCAATCAATGGGTTTTAAATGGGATCTTGTAATTTCAATTCCATCAATTATTGTTGCTTCATTTGTTTCTATTTCTGTTGGTATTATTTTTGGATTGTCTCCAGC
>DFZB01000001.1:1309-3289 GCA_002382025.1 Patescibacteria group bacterium UBA4067
AGCTTAAAGCAATTAATTTTAGGTCAGATTGATATGTATGGTTCTAATGTTATTAATGCTGAAGCAAGGGTTCCTGGTCGTGGTTCTCAAGGTTCAGCAACAGATATGGCTACGGGAATAAGCATCACTACTTTTAAAAATAGTGATGTTGATGCAATATCTAAATTAAATAATGTTGAAGCAATAAACAGTTATGTTACTAGTCAAGAAATAATAAAATATCAAGGAGAAAATTTAGTAGCTTTAATTTTTGGTTATGGTGCTTTTGCTCCAGAAATAGAAAAAATTAATATTGCTCAAGGAAGGTTTTACACAGAAGAAGAAGAAAATTCTTTAAGCACAGTAGTTGTTTTGGGAGCAACAATAAAAGAAAAACTATTTGGAGACAAAGAAGCAATCGGAGAAACAGTATACATTAGAAATAAGCCATTTAGGGTGGTTGGTGTTGTAGAAAAAAGAGGCGCTGTATTTTTCTTTGACATGGATTCTATTATTTATTTACCAACCAAAACTGTACAAAAAAGTCTTTTGGGAACAGATTATGTTTTGGGAGTTTCTGTTAAAGTTAAGGATATTAATAAAATAAACAATACTAAAGAAGATATTATCAATTTATTAAGAGAAAGGCATAATATTGATGATCCTGATAGAGATGATTTTGAGGTAATGACAATGATTGAAGCAAAAGAAATGACAGAAACTGTAACCAATGGAATTACAATACTTTTAGCCACTTTAGCAGCAATATCTCTTGTTGTTGGAGGAGTAGGAATTACTAATATAATGTATGTAAGTGTCGTTGAAAGAACTTTTGAAATTGGTCTAAGAAGATCCATTGGAGCAAAAAGAAAAGATATTCTTTATCAATTTTTAACTGAAAGTATTATTTTAACTTTTTTAGGAGGAATTTTAGGAATTATTTTGGCTTTGTTTTTAGTGTTTTTAATTTATACAATTGCTAATTCTTACGATTTAAATTGGCCTTTTTCGATTTCATTAGGCGCAATTATTTTTTCAATTATATTTTCAATTATGGTGGGGTTGTTTTTCGGAGTGTATCCAGCTAGAAAAGCAGCCAATGTCGACCCCATAGAAGCATTAAGAAAAGATTAATTTATGTTATTAATTATAAGTTTAGGGTTATTATCATTAATTTTTGTTGTATTAACAGCTGCTGTAGGAGGAATGATTTTAAAGGGAAAAACCAAACTAACAATAAAAAACCATAAGTTGTTGGCCATAATATCGATTTTATTTTTAGTTTTACATGTAATGTTAATTATTATTTGGTTTAATCAGTAATGTTTTATTCTATTTTTGATTATTTTTTAAGAGAAACAAGAATTAAGGTTTGCAAGATGTCTGAAATTAAAAAACAAGACAGGGTTCTTGATGTTTGTTGTGGAACAGGGGAGCAAGCCATTTTATTTTCTAAAAAAAGTGATCATGTTTATGGAATTGATTTAGATTCAAGAATGATAGAATATGCTCTTAAAAAAAATAGCAGGGTTAATTTTGGTGTTGCTTATGCAGAGCACATTCCTTTTCCCAATAATTATTTTGATGTTGTTTCAATTACTTTGGCTTTGCATGAAAAAGATGAAAATTTAAGAAATTTAGTTTTATTGGAAATTAAAAGAGTTGTTAAAGAGCAAGGAAAAATAATTATTGCTGATTACAATTATCCCATGCCCTTTAATTTCTTATCAATTCTTGTTAGAACAATAGAAAGAATGGCGGGGGATTATCATTATAATTCATTTAAAAATTATTTATTTTCTAATGGTTTAAATAATTTAAATATTAAAGGTCAAGATTTTTCTTTAAATAAAATAATAAAAATAGTAAAAATATGAAAATTAATTATTTAATTATTCCTTTAATTACAATAGTTGTTGGTTATCTTGGTAATATAATTACTAATCAGGGTTTAGATGGCTGGTATTATAATCTTAATTTGCCAAATATTGCTCCAGCAGG
>DFZB01000031.1:0-2729 GCA_002382025.1 Patescibacteria group bacterium UBA4067
TGAATCCCATTGGAATCATTTTAGCTATTTTATCACAATAACCATATTGATACCCTAAAGCTCTTCCCGTGTCTCTAATAGAAGCTCTAGCCGCCATTGTTCCAAAAGTAATAATTTGAGCTACTCTATTTCTACCATATTTTTCAGCCACATAATTGATAACTTCATCTCTTCTTTTATCTGTAAAATCAAGGTCAATATCAGGAGGGGATATTCTATCTGGATTTAAAAATCTTTGAAAATACAGGTTATATTTCAATGGATCAACATTAGTAATATTAGTTAAATAAGCTACAATTGACCCTCCGGCTGAGCCTCTTCCCGGACCAACAACAATTCTATTGTTTTTTGCCCAATTAACAAAATCTTGAACAATTAAAAAATAATCAGAAAATCCTGCTTTATTAATTACACTTAATTCATATTCTAATCTTTCTATGATTTCTTTTAATTTTTCATCTTTTGCTTCTTTTGTTTCTTTTTCTTCTAAAACATTATTAATAATTTCTTTTAATTCTTGGTTTTGGATATTATATTTTTTTTCAATTCCTAAATAACACAATTCTCTTAAATATCTAATTCCTGTTTTATTGTCTGGAACATCAAATTTAGGTAACTTTATTTCTCCTAAACTCATTTCAAAATTACACATTTTGACAATTTTTAATGTATTTTCTATTGCTTCAGGAACATCTTTAAAAGCCTCTATCATTTCTTCTTGGCTTTTAATAGAAAAATCATCCTCTTTCATTGTTAGTCTTTCTTTGTCGTTTCTATCAGCACCAGTATTAATAAGCATTAAAATGTCTTGAGCTTCAGAATCTTCTTTGTTAGCATAATGACAATCATTGGTTGCTACTAGTGGGATATTTGTTTTTTTAGATAATTCAATTATTAATTTATTAGCTTTGTCTTGATCGGGTAAATTAGGATGAGGCTGAATTTCTAAAAAGAAATTTCCTTTACCAAATATTTTTTCATACTCTAAAGCTTCTTTTTCTGCTTCTTCTTTTTTTCCCAATAATAATAATTTAGGAATTTTTCCTTGCATGCAAGCACTCAAGGCAATTAACCCTTCGGAATATTTTTTAAGGGTTTTAAAATCAACTCTGGGTTTATAGTAAAATCCTCTTAANNTTATCAGCATGAGATTCCTTGTTCTCCATTTCTCTTATTGATTCATATATTTCACAGCCAATTATTGGTTTTATTCCCTTTTTTTTGGCTTTTTCATAAAACTCAACTGCTCCATAAACAACACCGTGGTCAGTAATGGCCACAGAATCCATTTTAAGCTCTTTGATTTTATCTAAAATATTATCTATTTTAGATAAGCCATCCAAAAGAGAATAATGAGAGTGAACATGTAGATGCGTAAATTTACTCATTTTAGTTTACTGTTTTTCCTTTTATTTGAATGTTTGTTGCTTCAATATTATGAAAGCTAGTTTTTTCTAATATCAGGTCTTTTTCTATTAATATTTCATCTATATCTAATAAACCATCTATATTGGCTTGCTCAAGGCTAAGATTTTCTCCAATACTTGATCCTTCCATTATTAAGTCACCCTTAACAGTAAAATTATCATACAAAGCATTCTTTATTTTTACTTTTTTTAAAAACACATCTCCTTTTATCTTTGCTTTAGCTAAACTTAAAAACCCTTGATTTTCTAAATTATCACCCAAAAGATCTTTTTGTATTTCAGCGCCAACTAGATTAATTGCTCCTTCAATTTTTGCATTTTCTAAAATTAAACTCCCACTTATTTTAATATTAGCTAAATAGAGAGACCCCTTAATTAAACAATTTTTAAAACTAAGATCACCATTAATAAGAACATCTCCTAAAAAAACCTGGCCTTCGATTTTTGATTCATCAAAAAAAACACTAGTNNTCTATTTGTTGCTGGTTTAAGAATGTTTTTTTCATTTTTTAATGCTTTGTGGTATTATTCAAATATTATATCTTAATTTAGAAAATGATTCAAGAAGAAAAAAGATTATGGAGAAAAGGATTTAATTTGATTGCTGGAATTGATGAAGCAGGAAGAGGACCATTAGCAGGACCTGTGGTTGCTGCTGCCATTATAATCAATAAAAATGATTTTCAATTATTAAAAAGAAATAAATTAATAAGAGATTCCAAACAATTATCTGAAAAACAAAGAGAACAAGCCTATAACTTATTAATTGATAAAATAAAATGGGGGATAGGCATTGTCTCGGAAAAAGAAATTGACAGAATAAACATATTAAATGCTACCAAAAAAGCAATGGAAAAAGCATTAAAAAACTTAGGTAAGAAAACCCTAATTGATTTTGTTCTTATTGACGGAAACATTATTTTAAAAATTAAACAAAAACAAAAGTCAATAATAAAAGGAGACCAAAAAATATTATCTTGTAGTGCGGCTAGTATTATTGCTAAAGTAGAAAGAGACAAAATCATGATTAAGTATGATAAAAAGTATCCAAATTATGGTTTTAAAGAGCACAAAGGTTATGGAACCAAGAAACACTATGAAAACCTTAAAAAACACGGTCTTTGTGCTATACACAGAAGAAGTTTTAACTGCTCTTGACTTTTTGTCTTTTTTATTTTATTATTAACTTGTTCGGCTTTAACTGAACAGGTGATTTAATTCATGGAAGTCATTATCAAGATCCCAGGTGAAAATAATGAGCTGTGTTCAGCTCTCGAAAGACAGAGAATTGTTCCTAAAAAA
>DFZB01000031.1:2798-5558 GCA_002382025.1 Patescibacteria group bacterium UBA4067
GGAAAAGAAGCATACTTTTCTATAAAATGGGGAGCAGCCATTATATATGTATGCAGAAATGAAAAAGGTGTGGTTGAAATATCCATCGAAAGAATCAAGATCAACAATCTGGGGGATAAGGTAGTAATCGATCAATGGGAATTGTTCGAGGGGATAAGCCTCCCTCCAGAATTGATTCAATATGAAAATGCTGTTAAAGCAGCACTTTCAAAAATGAGGTGCATTAATTGCAGAGAACCTCATTATATCAGGACCCAATAAGTCCTGTTTTTTTGACAAAAACATTAAAAAATGTATAATTAAAGACATTAAAGAATAAATAATAAATAATATGGCAGTTCCAAAAAGAAGACTATCTGTATCTAAAAAAAATAGAAGAAGAGGAAATATATTTCTTAAAGTTCCAAAACTAATAAAATGTTCTAAGTGTGGAAAACCAGTACTACCTCATACTATTTGTGGTTATTGCGGTTTCTATAAAGGAAAAGAATATATTAATGTAATAGCTAAATTAGAGAAAAAAGAACAAAAGAAAAGAAAAAAAGAAATTGAAAGTCAAGAAAAAGAAAAAGATTTAAAACCAGAAGAACTTTCAAAAAAATAGTTTTATGGCCTCTAGACATTTATCTAGATCAATAGCAATGCAAAGCCTATACGAATGGGATTTTAATTGTTTTGAAAAAAAAATAAAAGAAATTACTGAAAAGAATATTCAAGAATTTGGGGCTGGATTAGAAGAATTTAATCTAATCTGGGATCTTGTTTTGGGCATAGAAGAAAAAAAAGAATACATTGACCAAATAATAATTAAAACAGCTCCTGAATGGCCATTAGAACAAATTAATATCTTAGATAGAAACATTTTAAGAATAGGAATATACGAACTGCTTTTTGGAGATCCAGAAAGTGTTCCTCCTAAAGTAGCTATTAATGAAGCAATAGAATTGGCTAAAAACTTTGGTGGAGAAAGTTCAAGAAAATTTGTTAATGGGGTATTAGGAACTGTATATAGAGAATTATTACAAGAAGAAGAAAATGAGTGATTTTAAAGAATTAGAAAAAAACTTAAATATTAATTTTAAAAACAAGGATTTGTTAACTCAGGCGTTTTGTCACAGATCATATCTAAATGAAAATCCTAATTTTAAACTATCACACAATGAAAGATTGGAGTTTTTAGGTGATGCTGTTTTAGAATTAATCATTACAGAACACATTTTTAATAATTATCCTGATAAACCAGAAGGAGAGATGACTAGCTGGAGAGCTTCTTTGGTTAACTCTAATACATTATATGAGGTAGCTTTAGAAATTAAATTCAGTGATTTTTTACTATTATCTCAAGGAGAAGAAAAAGAAAACGGAAGATCAAAAAAATACATTTTGGCTGATTCTTTCGAAGCTTTTATTGGCGCTTTATACCTAGACCAGGGCTATGAAGTTTGTAAAGAATTTATTGTAAAACATTTAATAGAAAAAAGGCTTGAAGAAATAATTGAAAAAAAGCTATATAAAGACCCTAAATCATTATTTCAAGAAAGGTCTCAAGAGATTGAAATGGTTACGCCAACCTATCAAGTAATAAAAGAAAGTGGTCCAGATCATATGAAAAACTTTATTGTTGGTGTTTTTATTAAAGACACCCTTATTGCTCAAGGAGAAGGATCATCAAAACACGAAGCAGAATTAAATGCAGCCAGTAAAGCTTTAAAAACAAAAAACTGGGAATAGGGCTTGAAATTAATTTAGTTTTAGTATAATATACCGTTATTAAAAGAATATATAGAAATATTATGTTAATGATGAGATTATTTAGAGTGGGAAAAAAGAAACAACCTTCATACAAGATTGTTGTTACTGATAAAAAAAATGCTCCTTCAAGGGGTAGATTTGTTGAAGAAGTAGGGATATATAATCCTTTGACAAAAGAATTCCATGTTAAAAAAGAAAGGGTTGAGCATTGGATAAGTGTTGGTGTTCAAACATCTGACACTGTTCAAAACCTTTTAGTCAAAAATGATGTTATCAAGGGAGAAAAAAGAAAAATAACATTTAAGAAAAAAGAGGCTGAAAATAAACCAGAAGTTCAATCTGAAGAAATAAAAAAAGAAGAACCTCCAAAAGAAACAGAAGAACCAAAGGCTTAGTATTGACAATTATTGGTTTATTGTAAATAATTGATACATTGATGGGGTAGATTGGGTCGAGCTACCCAAAGAAAGTAGATTAAATAAATAAAACAGAGTATGGCAGACGCACCAAAAGATATAGATTTTCTTGAATTTATTGTTAAAGCTTTAGTTGATCATCCAGAAGATGTTAAAGTAGATAGGCAGGTTGATGAAATGGGTGTATTACTTTCAGTGAAAGTAAACCCAGAAGACATGGGCCAGCTTATTGGAAAACAAGGTTCTACAGCCAAGGCGATTAGAAATCTAATCAGAATTATTGGCCTTAAGAATCATGCTCGCGTCAATCTAAAGATTGAAGAACCAGAAGGTGGTTCTCCAAGAAAAAGAGTTGAAAGCGAAGTAAAGCCTTCTGAAACAACAACCGAGGACTTTGAAGATTTTAAAATCTAATCCTCGATTAAACTAAACAAGGACCGTAGAATTATCTACGGTTTTTGTTTTATTAGTATTGACAATAAACATATAATATGTTATTTTATAGTATAATTCTTTTAAAATTAAAGGAGGATTTAAATGTCAGAGGATTTTATAAGAAGTATCTTCCGTGAAGGAAGAGGTAGAGAAAGGA
>DFZB01000031.1:5637-6115 GCA_002382025.1 Patescibacteria group bacterium UBA4067
GCAAGGCATTTGTTGTTTCTATCAGTGGAAAGAAATCTTTCTACATTGATAAAAACGGTAATATAATTTCTTAATCCGTATTATAAATTAATACGGACTTTTTTTACAAACATTGGTTTTTTATTTAAAATATGATAGATTCAAAATATGCAATTCGATATTATTACCATGTTCCCAAACATTTTTGATTCGTATTTCAAAGAATCATTAATCAAAAAAGCAATTGATAAAAAACTTTTAAAAATTAATATTCATAATTTAAGAGATTTTTCAATTGATAAAAGAAAAACAGTTGATGATAGACCCTATGGCGGGGGACTAGGAATGGTTTTAATGATTGAGCCAATATTTAATGCATTAAAAAAGATTAAGAAAAAGAAATCAAAAGTTATTCTTTTTACCCCAAGAGGAAAAGCATTCAATCAAAAAAAAGCTAATCAACTTAAAAAATATGATCAAATTATTTTAATTTGTGGAA
>DFZB01000044.1 GCA_002382025.1 Patescibacteria group bacterium UBA4067
TATGAACAATCTTTAAAATCTATTTTAAATAATGACAGAGAGGATATAGAAATTACTCCGGCTAAATTTTCTGCCTATTTTAGTTTGAGCACTTCTGCTACATTACCCGTTTCTGATCCATATTTTTGTGTTGTTCCCGATAAAGAAATAAAAAGAATAGAAAGAGTTGACTTCGTAAAAGAAAACGAAGGAGAGGATGACACTGTTGAAGAAAAAGATATGGAAATTACTTTCAATCTTTGGGATGGACAGGGAATTATTTCTCCAAAAATGGCTAAAAAGTGGGCAGAGGATCTTGAATTAGACTATGTGCCTTCTTCTTTTATTGTTCGATCTAATTTTATTAAAGGTCTTGTTGTAGTGATTGACTTCCATAAATTTTCAGATGAAATTGGTAAACGTTTTATAACAGATATTTATGGTGATAAAATAAACATAAGAGATATGGATATTATTTTAACTCAATCCCAATTTAAATTATGGGATGCATTTTCTTCTTTATCTGATTATAAAAAGAAATTAAAGAAAAATAATTTGGGATGGGGAGTTTCAAGAGTTGCTCCAAAACAAGATACAAAATATACCTTTTTAAACTATCAATTTATTCAAGTATTAAATTTAAATGAAGAATCAATTAAAAGACTTGTTCAACCAACTATTGATTTTTTTAATAAAATTATTCAAAGTGATTATAGATATACTCTTTTATATTTATTAGGTAAAATATCCAATAAAGAATATGATGAAAATATTTTTTCAAAAATACATGATAAAGTAGCAAAAGCCATAATATTAAATAATAAATTAATTAATGATCCATATATTAAAAATAATATAATAAGAAGTTTAAATAAAAAAATAAGAGAATCTTATATTGGAAATATTTTAATAGATGGATCTTATTCTATGATGGTTTCTGACCCCTATGCTTTTTTAGAATATATTTTTGATCTTCCAATAGAAGGACTTTTAAAAAGAGGAGAACACTATAATAAATATTGGTTGAGTAAAAAAGAAAATGTTTTAGCTGCAATGAGAGCTCCTTTGACTTGGAAATCTGAAGTAAACATATTAAATTTAAAAACAAATGAAAAAATAAAAGAGTGGTATCAATATTTAGATAATTGTGTTGTGTATAATGTTTTTGGCAATGACACTCTCAGGCAAAGTGACAATGATTGGGACGGAGATTTAATTTGTATTACAAATAATAAAGAAATTATAAATAATGCACCTGGTGGAAATCCCGTAACATATTTAACTAAAAAAGCACCTAAGAAAAAAATAAAAGAATCTGAATTATATCTATCTGATATTAATGGATTCAATTCTAAAGTTGGTTTTGTAACAAATGTAGCTACAACCATATTTTCAATGTTACCTTTGTTTCCAGAAAATTCAAAAGAATATTCTGAATTGATCAAAAGATTAAAATGTTTAAGAAAAGAACAAGGAAGCACCATTGATGCAACTAAAGGACTTGTAATTAAACCATTTCCTCGTCATTGGGCTGAAATAGTTAAATATGATGAATCAATGACAAAAGAAGAAATCGAAAAAATTAAATTTCAAAATTCTATATCAACAGGAAAGAAAAGACCTTATTTTATGAGATGGCTATATTCTTCGTATAATAAGAAATATAAAAAATTTAATTTAGAGAATGCTTCTTCAACAGCTTATTCTAANNTTCAATAAAACGGTGGAAGAATTATTGTCAGAATATGATTTAAATAAAAATTCTTTATCTGAAAATGAAATTAAATTTGTTGAGGAATATAGATATAAGAATCCTTTTATTGAAAGTAATTGCATAATGAATGTTTTATGTAAGTATGTTGAAAACGAAGTAAAAGAATTAAAAACGATTGATTATAAAAATATTAACGAAGAATTAATTCTTTTATTAAAAAATAAAGAAATAAAAACAGATCCAGAAAAAATAAAAAAATTATATTCTCTTTATAAAAAATATAAAGAAGAAAAAAATAATATAAACTCCTACAATGATTCCACTTATAATTTTAAAACAATGGATCAATACAATAGAAAAATTAGACTTGATGCAGATGAAATATCTTCAAATGGATCTGAATTAGCAAATTTAGCCGTAGACATATGTTACATAATACATCCCAACGATAATAAAACATTTTTATGGGGTGTATTTGGTGATGATTTGTTAGAAAATATAAAAACAAATTCTCAAAAGGATGTGAAAATTCCTTTTATTGATAAAAATGGAGATATTGAATATTTAGGAAACTTATATTCTATGAAAAAAATAAATATTGTTTCTGATTATGATATTGGAGAGGAATATAATTATGGCAACTATTCTTGATGAATTGTCTTATGCTAAAAAATTAATAAATAATGGATTAACTCGTTTTATGAGTGGAAAAGACATCCGTGTATTGATTAAATATTTTAGACATATTGGAATTGAAGAAAATAAAATATACAATGAGATGATCTCTTTTCTAAAAGAAAAAGAACCCAATTTTAGCGAACTTGTATATCAGGATATGATACTCAGGACAATTAAAAATACTAAAAAAACAGGTTTGAGACTTCCCGAAAATATTCCAATAACTAAAAATGAATTTGAAAAAATAAAAAATATAAATAATTATAGAGAAGAAAAAGTGATGTTTACTATTTTAGTTTTAGTAAAATATTTTAGGATAACAAACCCTAAAAAAGTCGTTT
>DFZB01000038.1:0-2600 GCA_002382025.1 Patescibacteria group bacterium UBA4067
TTTCTTCTATTGCTTCATAAGGACACAATTCTTCTCCTCCACATTCTTCAATCTTTGCTGAACTTATAATTTTTGCTTTATTTTCCTCCATTTCTGCTCCTTCTCCACAAATAGCAGCACATGTACCACAACCAATACATTTGTCTTTATTTACTTTATATTCTTTCATATTATTATTTCTTACTTTTTTTAATAATTTCTTCTGCCTTCTCTTTTGATTCAAAACCAGATACTTTTACCCATTTATTAGGTTCTAATCTTTTATATGTTTCAAAAAAATCTTGAATTTCTTTTTTAATATGATCATCTACATCATCAATACTATTGATATTTTTAAACCTAGGATCAATTTTATCATCTGGCACAGCAATAATTTTGTAATCAAGACCTGACTCATCTTCCATGTTCAACATTCCAATAATTTTAACAGAAATAACACAACCCGGAAAAGTAGGATTTGTTGCTAAGACAACAACATCTAATGGGTCTCCATCATCAGCTAAGGTGTCTTCAATAAAACCATATTCAAATGGAAAGTGCTGAGAAGAATAAAGAGTTCTATCAAGCATTATTCTATTTGTTTCTTTATCTAATTCATACTTATTAAAACTTCCCTTAGGAACCTCTATAAAAACATTGATTTTCATAATTTTTCTATTATTTTTAATTATATTGCTAATATTATCCCAAAAACCATATTAGTCAAGACATTTTATTCTGCTTTCTTTTTTCTTTGCATTAATTCTCTTGTTGCTTCCTTGGGGTTTTTGTTCTCATAAATTACTTGGTAAACTCTTTCTACAAAAGGCATGTCTACTTTGTGTTTTTTACTTAATTGATAAACTGCTTCAGAAGTGGTTACTCCTTCAATAACGCCTTCTGTTGTTTTAAGTATTTTTTCTAAAGATTCTCCTTTGGCAATTCTTTCTCCAAAGGTTCTATTTCTACTTTCAGGGCTAATACAAGTAGTTGATAAATCCCCTAATCCAGCTGCTCCTAAAAATGTTTTTCTTTTTGCTCCTAATTTTTGTCCCAATCTTTGGATCTCTACAATTCCCCTTGTTAAAATAGCGGCCTTAGTATTAGCTCCAAAACCAAGCCCATCAGAAATACCAGCCACAACAGCAATAATATTCTTTAAAGGTCCACTTATTTCAACTCCAATAACATCAGTACTTGTATAAACTCTAAAATACTCGCTAGAAAACATTTCTTGCATTTTATTAGCTATTTTTTTGTCTTTTGAAGCAGCAACAACTATTGCTGGCATTTTTTTAGCTACCTCAATAGCAATTGTAGGACCAGACAAAACAGCAACAGAAACATTTCCTAATTCTTCTTTTAATATTTCTGTCATTCTTTTTAATGTCTTTTGTTCTAGCCCCTTGGCAACGTTAATAAAGACCCTGTTCTTTAAAGAAACTTTGGTTTGTTTTACTTGTTTTGCAATTTCTCTAAAAAACTTTGAAGGAATTGCAAAAACAATCCAATCTGATTTTTCTATTGCTATTCCTAGGTCTTTTTCAAAAACAATATCTTTGGAAATTTTAATTCCTTCTAAATATTTCTTGTTTTCTCTTTTTTTATCTAATTCTTCTAAATGCTCAGGAAAAGCACTCCAAATAGAAATATTGTGTCCATTGTTTGAAAGTAAAATTGCCAAAGTAGTTCCCCAAGCTCCGTCTCCTAAAATTGTAATATTTTGTTTTTTCATTGTTTTTATTATACCTTTTACATAAAAAACTGTCTAGAACTTTCTATGAGCACAAATATCTTTAAAATCACAATAATTGCATTGCCACCCTGGAGTTGGTTTAAAGTTACTTCTTTTGATTCTACTAATTGCTTCTTTTAGCTCTTGTTCAATTTTTTCCATTTCTTTTTCCTTGGAGGAAAAAGACAAACAAGAACCGTCTTCTAAATAATAATATGTTAATTTTTCTGCTTTTATACCAAAAACTTTCTCTAAGGCTAATTGATATATTAATAATTGTAATTTTTCTTCTTTGCCTGCTGTTTTTTTAGGATTTCCTGTCTTGTAATCAATAATTTCCACAAAACCATTTCCAAGATCATCTATTCTGTCTATTGCTCCAATAAAATAATCTCCATTTAGCTTTAAACTAAATGTTTTTTCCAGCGCTGGCTCATCATTAATAAATATGAGGTTTAATCCTTTTTCTTTTAAGTTTTCGTAAAACAATTTTAATGACTTCTTACCTTTATTGTAAAATTCTTTTTTAATTTCTTCTGATTCATACCAATCATCAGACCATTCTTTATCATAGATCTCCATTAATTCTTTTAAAGAGGGAAAATGATTTTCTTTCTTTGTTTTTTTTCCCTCACCAAACAATCCTTTTTGTTCAATTTCTCTATCTTTAACAGCTAAAGCAACAAACTTATGTAAAGTACTATGCATTGTTTTTCCAAAAGTAAAAATTGGCTTGCCTCGAGAAGGAATCTTAAAAATGTGAGAAAATTTATACTGCAAGGGACAGTTCTTAAATGCTGTTATTTGAGAAAAAGAAAAATGGTCAGGTAAAAAACCCTTAATTGTTTTTCCTAAAGTGTCGGTTTCGTTTGATTCTAATTTAAAA
>DFZB01000038.1:2705-5262 GCA_002382025.1 Patescibacteria group bacterium UBA4067
GAAGGTAAAACTTCTTTAATTAATTCTTCGGGAATTTCAATTGGTGCTTTTCTTTCATCGCTAGGAAACTTTCTTCTTACCAAATTAACAACAAAAACATATTTAAATTCTAATCCTTTGGCTGAATGAACTGTCATTATCTTAACCGCGTCAAACTTATCATCTAAGCTTGTTTTTAAAGACCCTTCTTCTCCAGCATCAATCTCCATTTGTATTTGCTCAATAAAAGAAATTAAACGAGAATCATTCTGGGTTTGCTCAAATTCTCTTGCTTTTTCATAAAACTGATAAATAATCTCCCACTTTTTTAAAGTTTCTTCATCTGCTTTGTCTAAGTGTTTGGCATAGTTTAAATCATTAATTATGTGAATAAAAACCTCTCCTATGTTTTTGTCTTTTGATAGATTATAGTGTTTTTTTAAAAGTTCATTCAATTTTCTTATTTTTTCTCTTGTTTCAGCAGTAAACTTGTTTGTTAAAAAAGGGCTTTGGATTGCTTCATATAAATGAATACCCTTTTTATTAGCAAAATGAGAAATTAAAGATACCTCTTCTGGAGACAAGTCAAAGGGTGACATTCTTAAAATTCTATAAAAACTCATTGAATCATAAAAATTAACAATTACCCTAAGATAAGAAATAAAATCGAGAATCAAAGGATTAACATATAAGCCTTTGGAAGAAAAAAACTGAAAAGGAATACCTGCTTTTTCAAGCCCTCTACTAAAATTATTAGCTGAATCATTAGTCCTACAAAGAATTGCAAAATCTGAAAACTTTGATTCTGAATCAATTTCTTTAATTTCCCATATTTTATTTATCACTCCTGTTATTTCTTCATCTCCTGACTCAAAACAAAAAAGCTCTACTATTCCTTTTTCTTTTTTATTGCTTTTAAGCTTTTTATTAATTTTAACAAAGTTTTTTAAATTTATTCCTTTTTCTTTTGCTTTTTCTTTTATTTCTTTAATCTCATTTAATTGATACTCTAAACGATTGGGGTTATTGTTTTGAATAAAATTATATGCTAAATCAAGAATATTTTGAGTTGACCTATAATTCTCAACCAAAACAATTTTCTTAGAATTAGGATAGTCTTTTTCAAATCTTAATACATTATTAAAAGATGTTCCGCAAAAAGAAAAAATACTTTGATCATCGTCTAATAAAACATTAATGTTGTTTCTAGGGCTAGCTAATTTTTGCATTAATTCATATTGAACCCAATTAGTATCTTGAAATTCATCAATTAAAATATATTTAAATTGATTTCTAAATTTTTCCAAGATATCTTTTCTTTTATTGAAAAGCTTAATGGTGTAATTAATCAAATCACCAAAATCTAAATAACTATTATCAAGTAATAATTTTTGATAAACATGATAAGCATCAGCAATTTCTTTAAGTCTTTCGTCTTTTTCTATGTCATTTAAATCTTTCTTTAAAGAATCGATATAATCTAAATAATCTTCTGGATAAATTCCTTCGTTTTTACATTCTGAAAAATGATTAAGTAAAGCATGAATAAATTTGGTAGGATTTCCCATTGGACGATAATGTTTTAAAAAGTGAAACTTATCAAAATTCTTTTTAATTAAAATCCACTGGCCAGGCTTATCTAAAAGCTTATAATTAGTAGGAATTCCAATTAAAAGACCGTAATTCTTTAAAATTCTATCGCAAAAAGAGTGAAAAGTTGAAATCCAAAAATCATAATAACCAAAAGGTATTATATTTTCCACTCTTTCTTCTATTTCTTGGGCTGCTTTTTCAGTAAAAGTAGTTGCTAATATTTCTTCTGGCTTAATTCCTTTTTCTTTAATCAAATAAGCAATTCTTTCTGTTAAAACCGTTGTTTTGCCTGTTCCAGCACCAGCAACAACTAAAAGTGGTCCTTCTCCGAAATATACTGCTTTTTCTTGTTCTTTGTTTAAATTATTCATAATCTAAGTATATTCTAAAAAGAAAATAAAATCAAAAAACATGTTCCTTAAGACATGTTTTAAAATTAATTTATTGTTTTCTTTTTTTAATCTCTTCTACGAGCCTATCATGAAATTCATCCAATACATAGGGAGAATTTGTTTGTTTTGCTTTTTTTATTGCTTTCTCAATTCCTTCATTAAGTGCTATTAAAAGCAACTCTTCTATTTTCTTTTTATTGTCTTCCATATTATTTTACAGCTTGAATTATTTCATGTTGAAAATCCAACATCTCTCTTTTTAAAATACTGTCAAAATCAGAGACTTTTTTAAAAAGAATATCTGTTGCCTCAAGTTCTTTTCCATCATCAATAAGTTTTGTTAATTTAATAGAGTCTTCTTCTGTCAGCTTTCCTAAAACCCTAAGAAGAATTCTGTCGTAAACAACTTCGCTCATTTCATTAATTATTTCTTCTTGTTTTTCTAGAGACAAATAATCTAAACTTAATTCTTTAATTAGGTCTTTACAGTGAATTGTTATTTTTTCTTTTGTAATCATAATTAATTTTAATTTATTTTTATATATTTGGTCTATCCATTGATTCTTCTATTATTTCTTTTGCATCCTCTTCTT
>DFZB01000038.1:5351-6033 GCA_002382025.1 Patescibacteria group bacterium UBA4067
AATTCTTGTTCTTCTTGTAATTTAACAGTTTTTTCTAACTCTAAATCAGATTTTATCTTTTCTAAAGAATCTAATTGTTTTTCAATGTTTTCTTTTGAATCTTCTTTAGAAAAACTACCAGTTAAAAAAGCTGAAAATCCTTTTAGTTTTTCAAATAATCTAGANNTTTAATTTTAATTCTTTTTCTGCTATTGATTTTTTATCAAAACCACCAGCTTCTAAATTACTTAATATTTGTTTGTATTCTTGATGTAAAGATTCAAACTCTCCTCTTAGGGCAGTGTCTCTTTTTTTAAGTCCTAATTTAAAAACCAAACTTTCTTGTTTTTTAATTTGCTCCTTAATTTCCATTGCCTTGCTTTTAATATCAACTATTTTTTCTATTTCTTTGTCTGGAACTTCTTTAATGAAAACTTCTTCTTTTTCAATTTTATTCTCCTTTTCAATTAATCCTTTTTCTTTTATTGAATCAGCGGTGCTCATTATTTTATCTATGTAGTTGTCTTCCATGTTTTTATTATATTTTATTATATTATAGCATAATAATACTTTATTAATGCTTAGTCAATAGTTATTTTTTATTATATAATTGCGTTCTTTCACTAAAATTTTCAAAAACAATATCTTCTGATTCTTGATTTTCACTTGTCCCCTCAAATGGTTTTACTTTTTTATAGAGCAT
>DFZB01000027.1 GCA_002382025.1 Patescibacteria group bacterium UBA4067
TTTGAGGAGCAGGAATGCCAAGAATTGGTTCTTCAAAAACAGGCTCTGGTTGAGGCATGGGAATTTCAATTTGTTCTTCTTGAACAATTTCTTTTTGAGGAACAGGAATTTCAATTTCTTCTTCGAAGACAGGTTTTATTGTTGAAATTTCTTCTTCNNCTTCTTCGTTATCAAGCGGAGACATCAAGTCTTTTTTCATTGTCCTTATTTTCTTCATGTTTAGCTTGAAAACGTTTTGTTCTTCCATGTTTATGAAATTTTATTTATTATTTTTTCTCCCTTCTTTTAGAGATAAATTAATTCTTCCCTGTTCGTCAATAGAGATGACTTTAACAGGAATAATTTCTCCTATTTTTACAACATCTCCTACTTTTTCTACTCTTTTTTCTGATAGCTGAGAAATATGCACTAATCCTTCTTGTCCTGGTAATATTTCTACAAAGGCCCCGAAATCAAGTATTCTTTTAACATTACCTTGAAATATTTCTCCAACTGTTACTTCTCTTGTTATATTCTTAATCCACTCTAAAGCTTTTTTTGCAGACTCTTCTTTTTCAGCTGTAATAAATATTTGTCCTGTTTCTTCTATATCAATTAAAACATTACATTCATCGATTATTTCATTAATAACTTTTCCTCCTGGACCAATAACTTCTCCAATTTTTTCTGGATTAATATTGATAATATATATTCTCGGAGCAAAAGAAGAAAGATTTTCTCTTGGCTCAGGAATAGTTAATAACATCTTATCAAGTATTTTCATTCTTGCTATTTTTGATTGTTCTAGTGCTTCTGCAATTATTTTATCAGTTATTCCTTTTACTTTCAAGTCCATTTGTAAAGCAGTGATTCCATTTTTTGTTCCAGCCACCTTAAAGTCCATATCTCCATAATGATCTTCCTCTCCTTGAACATCAGTTAATATTTTGTATTTTTTTTCTTCAGTGCTTTTAGATTCATTTATTTCCATCATTAATCCCATTGCTATTCCTGAAACAGGATTGGTTATTGGAACTCCTCCATCCATTAGTGCTAAACAAGCAGCACAAGTAGAAGCCATTGAACTAGAGCCATTAGAACATAAAACTTCAGAAACTAATCTTATTGTATATGGAAAAACATTAGATTCTGGAATCATTGATTTTAATGCTTTTTCTGCAAGCATACCATGACCAATTTCTCTTCTTCCTGGTCCCCTTAAGGCTCCTGTTTCTCCCACGCAAGAAGGAGGAAAGTTATAGTGGTGCATAAATCTTTTCTTTTCATCCATTTCCATTTCTTCTAGTATCTTTTGATCACCAGGAGATCCTAATGTTAAAAAAGATAAAACTTTTGTTTGACCTCGACAAAATAGTCCTGAACCATGGATTCTTTCAAAAAGACCAACCTTACAGTCTAATTCTCTTAATTGTTCATTGTTTCTACCATCAACTCTAATGTTTTCATTGATGGCCATATCATGAATTATTTCTTCTCCTTTTTTTTCGAATAAATTTAAACCATAAACTATGTTTTCTCTTTCTTCGTATTTTTCAGCTAAATGTTTTTTAAGCTCCTCTTTTACTTCTTCAAAGCTTTTTTCTTTGTTAATAAAAGAACTTTTAAGCTTTTCATCTAAAGAAAAGTTTTTAATTTCTTTTTCTATCTCTTCATTTACGGTTTTTTCTTCAATTTTTATTTTTTCTTTTCCTATTTTCTTAACAATTTCTTTCTGGAAGTTGATTAATTTTTCTTGAATGTTTTTTGTTTCCTTAATTGCTTTAACAATTTCTTCTTCTTTGGTTTCTTTAAATTCAGCTTCAATCATATTAATAATTAATTCTTTTCCTGATTCTGATTTTAAGGAAGAAATTATTAAATCAAAACCATTTTCTTCTCTTTCTTTTGGTGTTGAAAAAATATTAAACTTGTTGTCTTTTTTCCCTATTCTTAAAGGAGCAATGGGTCCGTTCCATGGAATGTCTGAAATAGAAAGAGCTAAAGAAGCAGCAAAAAATGCTAAAACAGCAGGATCATTTTCTTTGTCCCAAGAAACACAAGTAGCAATAATTTGTACTTCTCTTTTTAGATTGTCTGGAAATAAAGGTCTAATTGCTCGATCAATTAATCTTGAGTTTAGTGTTGCTTTTTCGCTTGGACGAGCTTCCCTTTTTAAAAATCTTGAACCAAGTATTTTCCCTACAGCATAGTATTTTTCTTCATAAGCTACGCTTAAAGGAAAAAAATCGATTCCCTCGATTTCTTTTTTAGACATTACGCAAGTAGCAATAATAACAGTATTGTCTAGCTTTATCCAAACAGAACCATTGGCCCTTTCAGCTAAATTATTTATCTCTACTTCTAGGGTTTTACCCTCTAATTCTAGTTTAAATGATTCTGTTTTCATGCCTTAAGACCGATTTTTTTAATCAGCTCTTTATGTTTTTTAGGATTTGTTTTTTCTAAATACTTTAAAAGTTTTCTTCTCTTTGCAATCATTTTTAATAAGCCCTTTTTTGAATGAAAGTCTTTTTTATGTTTTTGTAAGTGACCAAGAAGAGATTCTATTTCTTCTGATAATAAAGCAACTTGAACTTCAGCAGAACCAGTATCTTTTTCATGTAGTTTGTGTTTGCTTATTATTTTGTCTTTTTCAGTTGTTGAAATCATGATTTTTATTAATTATATTTTATATTAGTGCCCCGTGAGGGACTCGAACCCACGACCTTGAAGTTAAGAGCTTCCTGCTCTACCAACTGAGCTAACGGGGCTTAAGGCTGAAAAAATTGAAGCGTCCAGTTTCCATTGGTTAAGAAATATACAAATTCATAAACAACTATCCATGCTCCATATACTACCAATACACCAACTACCCCATAAGTTATCATTCTTTTTCCTGTTTCTATTTTAGAAGGATCTCCTCCTGCTGTCATCATGGTTATTCCTCCAAAGGCAAACCACATTACTGCTAAAGGAGGAACTAAAACGTATACGATGAATCGAATAACACTGTTTACCAATACAAAGAAATCGTCAAATGTACAAGGGTCTTGTCCTTCGTTACCACAATGAACAATTCCTTGAGCAGAAGCCATTGAAAACAAAAAAAATAGAGATAAAAATAAAACTATTTTTTTTGAATTAATGTTAAAATTCATCTTGGAATAACTATAGTATTTTTTTGATAAAAAATCAAGGTCTCTGTGCCCCTGGCAAGATTCGAACTCGCACCACTGGTTCCGAAGACCAGGACTCTATCCATTGAGCTACAGGGGCTTTTTTTTATTGAATAATTTTAACCTAAAAGGAGGAACAGAATCTTGGGCAAATAGAAATCGATTTTCTATTAATTCTTTTCTTTTTTCACCTTTTGTTTCAAGAACTTCTTTTATGGGACTTAATCTTTTAATAAATATTGGAATTAA
>DFZB01000006.1 GCA_002382025.1 Patescibacteria group bacterium UBA4067
TAAATTCTTTTCTGTCTTTAAATTCCTGTTGTTTACCTTCATTCCATTGAGAAACTGGCCTCAAATAACCAACTACGCGAGAATAAACCTCTGTTTCTTGAAAATTATTCAGTCCTTTGTTTTGATTAAAACACTCTGAGCATTTAAAAATCTCTTTAAATTTTCCGTTTCCTAAATCATATTTTAAAAAGTGCCCATTCAATAGTTCTCCCTCAGGATTAACCTCTATTTCTTTACCACAANNAAATAACCAACTACGCGAGAATAAACTTCGCATGGCTGTTCGATTGTACACTTGGGACAAGTATCGTGTTTTCCAGAAATATATCCATGAGTAGGACAAATAGAAAATGTAGGTGTAACAGTAATATATGGCAATCGATTTTTTTCAAATGATTTTTTAATTAATGATTTTAATGTTTCTATGTCACTAATTTCTTCTCCAATAAATATGTGTTCTACGGTTCCACCAGTGTATTTACATTGTAGTTCATCTTGAAGTTTTAATTCTTCAAAAATATCATCTGTATAATTAACTGGTAATTGAGTTGAATTGGTGTAATAAGGGATTTTTTTTGTTCCAGAAGTAATGATTTCTGGATATAGTTTTCTGTCTTTTTGAGCTAAACGATAAGCTGTTGATTCTGCTGGAGTAGCTTCTAAGTTGTAAATGTTGCCTGTTTCTTTTTGATATTCAACTAATTTTGCTCTCATAAAATCCATTACTTCTAAAGCAAATTGCCTTCCTTTTTTAGACCCAATGTCTTCTCCGATAAAATTTAACAAAGCTTCGTTCATTCCAGAAATACCAATTGTTGAAAAATGATTAGCAAAATATTGATTTTTAGCTTTTTTAACCCCTGCTAAATAATACCTGGAATAAGGATATAATCCTTTTCCTGTGTATTCCTCAATTGTTTTTCTCTTTATTTCCAAGCTTTCTTTAGCAATATCCATTATTGAAGATAGTTTTTCTAGAAATTCTTTTTTTGTTTTAGATAAATATCCAATTCTTGGTAAATTTATTGTTACCACACCAATACTTCCAGTTAAAGATCCTGAACCAAACAATCCACCACCCCCTCTATTAGCTAATTCGCTTAAATCAAGTCTTAATCGACAACACATTGAACGAACATCTTCTGGCTTCATGTCTGAATTCAAATAATTAGCAAAATAGTTTATTCCATATTTAGCTGATGCTTCAAATAATCCTTCTAAAGCAGGATCATCCCAAGGAAAATCATGCGTAATATTAATTGTTGGAATTGGGAATGAAAATGGTCTTCCACTTTTATCTCCCTTTAACATGGCTGAATAAAATGCTTTAACTAACATTTTAATTTCTTCTTCAAATTCTCCATAAATTTCTTTCTGTGGCATTCCTCCGATAATTACTGGTTGCTTAGCAAACACGGGTGATGGTTTTAAATCCAATGTAATATTTGTAAAGGGACAATTTCCAGTAATAAACACCTTTCCTTTTCTTCTAGCAATAATTGTTTGGTTTTCAGTTGTTGGACACCAAATAATACCATCATATTTTACTTTTTTAATATCAGAAATATATGTTTCTCTGTGTTTTATTAATCTCAAAATATATATTTCTTTTTTACCAATAGTTGGTTTTCTTGTTAAAACCGTAAACCCATATCCTGCATTAACTACAATTATTTGTAATCCGTCTAAAAGACCAGCATCTGTTGTGGCAATTTTACAATCTTCTGCTCCATCAGCTTTAAGATAGGTTTCTAAAAATAGTTTTGACTGTCTTTCACTTAAAGAAAGTAAAGAATTAGGAATAAAATGAACATTTTCCTTGCTAAACCATTGGTGAATCTTTTTCGATCCATTAGCATCAATTCTTAACCTTATAACTTCGTTCCCTAAACCAGTAGAAGCGTATTCTGAGTAATTAAATTTAAAATGATTTAATAAAGAAACAATTTCATCATAATTCTTCTTGTTTTTAATCTTTGATTGATAAATACTCACCCTATAGCATGACCTATAATTATCTCCTGGTAACTCAATACTTCCTTCACTAATAATCCAAGACATTAGTTTAATCTGCTCATCAGAAATCTTTGCATCTTTTCTTTTATTATTTCCGGCAATAGGAATAATAAAGGGGGATTTAAGTTTTGCTACATCTTCAATTGTTTCTAGAGCATACTCTCCTTGATTAAACTTTTTTCTTACCACCCTGTGTTCTGGAGAAATTAATTGATCTTGAATTCTATTGGTTAAATTGTACATTTCTCCCTTGTAATCCTTCTTAAACATTTTTAAAACCTTTTTGTCTTCAATTGTTTCTGTTTTCAAATTAAATGTTTTAATTGAGTCTCCAACTTTTACTTCTTCATAATTTTTCCATCCTTCTGGAGTTAAAATTTCTGTATCTTCTGAAATACATTGAAATCCAACCCTGGTTGGCACAGCCATATTATATAGAAACTCTTGAATAGCTTGTTCAACTTGAGCATAACTTAAGTTGTCATGACGAATAAATGGAGCAAGCAATGTATCAAAATTAGAAAACGAAACTGCACCAGCTGCTTCTCCTTGAAGAGTGTACATAAAATTAACTATTTGACCCAAAGCACTTCTAAAGTGTTTTGGGGGAAATGATTCAATTTTTCCATTAACCCCTCCAAAACCACGAGAAATTAAATCATATAAGTCCCAACCAACACAATAACAAGCAAGTGTATCTAGGTTGTGTAAATGAATATCTCCTGATTCGTTTGCTTCTCTTACTTCTTTGGGATAAATTTTATTCAACCAATACTTTTTAACAATATATGAAACTCCATAATGATTTAATCCTTGTAAAGAAAAGGTCATATTGGAATTTTCTTGAACCTCCCAGTCTAATTTATCTAAATAATCATCAACTCTGTCTACTGCTTCTTCACTTATCTCTTCTGCTTCTCTAATTATTCTTCTTTGTTCTCTGTAAAGTATGAATGCTTTTGCAGCAACTGCTTCTCCTTCTAAAATTAACACCTCCTCTGTAATGTCTTGAATCTGTTCAACAGTAGGAATCTCATCTTTTTTAAATCTTCTATTTAAAATCTGAACAATTTTATCAGAAATCTTTTTTGTTTTTTTCCCATTGCCTTGTTTTGTTGCGGTAATAGCTTTAAAAATAGCATTAGTTATTTTTTCTTGAACAAAATCTACAATGTCTCCATTTCTTTTTTTAATTTTGAGAATTTTATTTTCCATATAACAATTCTAAACCCCGACAAAATTATTGTCAACTTTGACAAATACTACAAAGATTGTATTATTGGCTTTTTTCTGGGCTAGTCGCAATAATTGTTAGCCTAATTTCATCTTTTGACAGGTTTTTATCAAATGATGCACCAAAAATCACTTTTGCAGAAGAAGAAGTTCTTTTTTTAATAGATTCTGCTATTTTTTTAACCTCAGACAAATAAAAATTGTTATCACCCGAAGCAATATTAAATAAAATGCTACTTGATCTCTCTAAAGGATAATCAGTTAAGGGAGAATACAAAGCAATATCTAATGCTTTTAACACTCTGTCTTTTCCTTTTGCTCTTCCAATGCCAAAAAATGCAGAACCACCATCTTTTAAAACTTCTTTTATGTCAGCAAAGTCTAAATTAAGTATTCCTGGACTAGAAATTACATGAGAAATACTTTCAACTGCTTCTTTTAAGAGTTCATCGCACTTTTGAAAAGCAAATTCTACTGATGCCTTTAAGGGAATTAATTTAATTAACTTATCATTAGGAATAACCACTAATGTATTTATATTTTTCTCTAATTCTTCAAGAGCACTCAGAGCAATCTTTTTTCTTTTCTTGCCTTCAAAAGAAAATGGTAAAGTTACAATACCAATTGTTAATACATTTAAATTTTTAGCAATTTCTGAAACAACTGGCATTGCACCAGAACCTGTTCCTCCACCAAGACCAGCAGTTAAAAAAACAATGTCTGTTGTTTTTAAGATATCTTCGATTTCTTTAACATTTTCCTTGGCAGATAATTTTCCAATTTCTGGCTTCATTCCAGATCCTAATCCTTGAGTTATTTTTTCTCCTATTCTTAACTTTAAATGAGATTTCTTTTTATTTAAATCCTGAATGTCAGTATTTAAACTAATAAGCTCTATATTTTTAATATTAGAATCAAATAATCTGGAAACTGTATTACATCCAGCACCACCAATACCAATAACTTTAATTTTTGTATTCATTTTAAGGAATAAAATCTTTAAAGACTTTCATTATCTTTTTTCCAATACCTTCTTTAGATGATACTTCTCCTTCTGTGGATTCTTCGGTATCATCCATTATTAATCCGCAAACAGTAGAAAAAGAACAATCTTTTTCCATTCCAGGAACATTTTTAGGATATCCAATTCTACAAGGAAGATTGAATTCTTTTTTAGCTAATTCCACAATACCTGGTAATTTGGCACCACCACCAACTAAAACAATTCCGCCAGGCAATAATCCTTGCTTTGAAACCTTTTTAATTTCTTTGTCTATTAAGTCAAATATCTCGCAAACTCTTGCTTCAATAATTTTATTTAATTCCTTTTCAGAAAAAACAATAACATTTTTATTCTTTGCCTTTTTATTAGATGTTTCTATTTGTATTTTTTCTTCTGAAAAAGGCGAGATATCCATTTCTATTTTTTTGGTACCCATTTTACTACAAGTACCATATTCTTTTTTTATTTTCTCTGCTATTTCGATTTCTGTTTTAAAACCAATAGCAATATCATTAGTAATATTGGTTGAGCCAATAGGAAAAACCGCTAAGTTCAATAAATTACCTTCTTCAAAAACAGCTACACTTGAGGTTCCTGCACCAATTGAAATTAAAGCTACTCCTAATTCTTTTTTTGAAGAATCGAGAACAGATCTTGTATCAGCTAAAATTGCTGGAACAATAGTTATTTCTGAATCTATGCCTCCTTGATTTATTGCTTCCATAACACTTTCCGTATCAGAACTAAGAACAGAAAGTAAAAAAGCTTCTAATTCTAATCTGGTTCCTCTTAATCCTAATGGATCTTTAATTTCTCTTTCTCCATCTAAAATCCACTCCTTGGGAAATGTTGATAGAATTTCTTTGTTGGTTGACTGAAGATTAACAGCTTTGGCTCCTTGATAAATTCTTTCTATGTCTTCTTGAGAAATCTTTCCTCCTGCCTGACTAACATTAATTAATCCCTTGGTATTTATTAATTCTAATTTATTTCCATTAATACTTACAAAAAATTCACTTGTTTTAGGAATTTTTTCTTTTTGCATATCTGAAAAAAGTTCTGCTATTTTTTTTCCTGTTTCTTGAGTATTTTTAATCCTCCCCTTTTGCACCCCCGAAGAATCAATAGTTCTAAAAAAAAGAATATCTATTATTTTTCCTGTTTCTACGTCTTTTCTTGCTGTAATAATTTTAATTATGCTTGTACCAATGTCAATTCCTGTTACAACTTGTGTCTTAGCCATGATTATTTTATTAAATATTTATCTTGTTTTTTAAACATTTCTTCAGCATCCTTCTTTTTAATATGATCCATACCTATTAAATGAAGTATACCATGAATTAATACTTTTGATAATTCTTTTTCAAAGTCTTCGCTATTTTTTCTAACCTCACTTAAACAAATTACTATTTGGGGCAAAGGATCATTAATTGTACCAAAAGATAAAACATCTGTTGCTTTATTTTTTTTCCTATACTTTTTGTTTAAAGCTTGAATTTCTTCTTCTTTAACAAAAGCAACTTCAATGTTTTTATTAACTCCTTCTTCTTTAAGAACTTTTCGAGCAATTGATGCTAATAATTTCTTGTCAATTGAAAAATCCTTGTCTAGATTTACTATATCAATCATTATATATATTTTACTAGATTGAGAAAATTAAATCAAGCACCTCTCTCCAAAACATCAAGTCCTTCCAAAATAGCATCGCAAATAAAGTCTTGCAATTGAGTTAAGTCTCCTTTTAGTTGCGAGTTATTAAGATAAGTATAATAAAAATGCTTTTTCTCTTGCCTTATTATCGCTGGTGCTAAATTATTTTTTAAAAGCATGGCCTGAATTATTAACCTACCAGTTCTTCCGTTACCATCAGAAAAAGGATGAATTTCCTCAAAACGACTATGGATATCTGAAACCAAAGCAATAATGTCATTGCTTTTTTTATTAATATCTTTTTCCAATTCATTCATTAAGTTTGATATCTTTATATAATTAGCAGTAGGAACATTTGCTCCAACTATTCTTACAGCATGATTTCTATAACTACCCGCATTTTCAATTATCCCATTCATTAAGATACTATGTATTTTTAGAATAAATTTTTCATTTATTTTTCCTTGTTTAAAAATATAGTTAAAAACATATATTAATGCTGTTTGATGATTTTTTGCTTCTAGCTGTTCTATTAAACTTTTATCCGGAAGAGCAATGTTTCTAAAAACCATTTCTGTTTCTTTTTCGCTTAGAGTACTTCCCTCTATTTTATTAGAATGATAAGTAAGCTTTATAAAAAATGATTCTTTTATGTCTGGGTTTCCTAAAATTTCTTTTAATGTATTGTGTTTTTTAGACCTTGAAACCACTAAAGATTTTTTTGCCAATAAATAGTCGTCTGGAACTTTTTTTTGTCCTGTTGCTTCAATATACAAGTCATTGATTATTGTTTCTTTTTTAGACCTAGGAAGAGCTCTCTTATTTAACCATTTATTCACCGTAACAAAAGAAACCCCAATTTTTTGAGCTAGTTGTGTCTGATTTAAACTCAAAGACTGCATTATTATTTTTAATTTTTCTTGTATTGTCATATAAAACAATAATAGCAAAGTTTATAAACTTTGTCAAAATAATCAAAACGTATAAACTTTTAAAAAAACAGGGTTTCCCCTGTTCTTTATTGTAATTCTTCTTTAACTATTTTGGCCACTAAATTACCATCTGCTTTTCCTTTTGTTTTAGGAACAATTTCTTTCATTAGTAATCCAATATCTTTTTGACTTATTGCTCCTGTTTTTTCTTTTGCTTCTTTAACTATTATTCTAATTTCTTCTTCAGTTAACTCTTTGGGCAGATATTTTTTAAGAAATTCTAATTCTTTTTCTTCTTTTTCCACTAAATCTTTTCTTCCCCCTGTTTCAAATGATTGAATACTATCCCTTCTTTTTTTAACCTCTGAAGCAACTGCTTCAATTGTTTCTTCTTCAGTTAAGATGCTTTTTTCATCTAATTCATTATCATTTAATTCTGGATTTTCATTGGCAATTTTTAATCTCTTGTCTTTTCCTTTATTAACAATAGAAGAAACAAGCATTCTTAAAACAGATACTCCTACTTCATTTTTATCTTTTTGGAAAGAAATCAAATCTTTTTTAATTTCTTCTAATAACATAAATTAAATTTTTCCTAATTTTTTTAATTTCTCAAACTTTTTTGTTTTTTCTATTTTCACCAAAGCAGCTCTTTTCTTTAAGTTTTCACTTTTTTGTCTTTCTTGAAACCTTCTTTTTCTGGCTTCAATCAAAACACCACTTTTTTGAACAGCTTTAGTAAAACGATAAACTAAAGATTGAGAAGTTTCTTTTTGTTGTTTTTGAATCTTCATAATTTGTTATTTTAATCTTGTTTTAACTTCTTTAACCATTTCTTTAATATTAACCTCTGTTTGTTTGCCTGTCTCCATGTCTCTTATAATAACCATGTCTTTTAAGGCTTCTTTTTGACCAACAATAATTACTGTATTAATATTTAATTTATTAGCCTTGCTTAATTGTGCTTTTAAAGAATCTTTGCTAAAAGATTCTGCTGCTTTTATTCCTGCGTTTCTTAATTCTTCAAAAATCAATAATCCTTTCTTTTTAGCCAAAGGACCTATTTGACAAATAAAAACTTTGGAAGGAGAAGCATAAACACCTTCTGCTCTTCTTGCTTTCATGGCAGAAACAATTCTTTCTATTCCTGCAGCTGCTCCACAAGAAGGAACATTTGCTTTTCCTAAAACTTTTGACAGAATATCATATCTTCCTCCTCCTGCCAAGACCCCTATTTCTTCATCATTAGCTATTGGTGCTTCTATTTCAAAAACTGTTTTAGTATAATAATCTAATCCCCTTACTAAAAATGAATCTAGGGTAAAGGGTATTTTTAATTCTTCTAAATACTCTAATACACTTTTTAAATGAGACTTACAGCCTTCGCATAAGTAATCAATGATTTGAGGAGCTTCATTGATTAGCTCTCTGCATTTTTCATTCTTACAATCAAGAACTCTTAAAGGGTTTGATTTTGTTCTTCTTAAACAATCTCTGCAAAATGAATTCTTTTTTGATTTCAAAAACTTAATTAATGCTTTTCTATACTCTCCTCTGCAATTTTCATCTCCAATTGAATTAATTTTAACCAAAGCATTGTTTATTCCTAAATCACGCAAAATATTATACATAATAATAATTGTTTGAGCATCAATAATTGGTTCCTTGTCTCCTAAAACCTCGAAACCATATTGCCAAAACTGTCTATACCTTCCTGCTTGAGGTCTTTCATGTCTAAAAAAGGGTCCGTGATACCATAATTTTACTGGTTGAGGATATGTATTAAATCCGTGTTCTAAATAGGCACGCATAATTGAAGCTGTACCTTCGGGACGCAAAGCTAAAGCATCTTTTCCTTCTTTTGTTCTCAAAATATACATTTCTTTTTCTACTATGTCAGTATTTACTCCTATGCTACGATTAAATAAATCAGCATTTTCAAGAATAGGAGTGTCTATTTTTTCAAAACCATAAAAATCAAAAGCTTTTTCTATTATTTTATAAACCTTTTGAAAATATACTTGATCCTGAGGCAACACATCGTGCATTCCTGTTGGACTTTGAAATTTAATTTTGGACATGATTATTTTTTAAACTTAATAAGCTAGACATAAAATCAAAAAACGAAAGCTTAATAAATACTTTTCCCACTATATTATTTCTAGGAACTGGTCCCCAAACTCTAGAATCAGAAGAATTATTTCTATTATCTCCCATAACAAAATATTCATCATCCTTTAATTCAATTGAAAAATTATTGTTTCTTGTCCATCCCTGGATAGTACTTTCAGGTAAATATGATTCTTCTAATTTAATTATATCGTCTTTTCTAGTAATAAAAACATCTCCATTTATAACTTCTACCTTTTCTCCTGGTAAACCAATTATTCTTTTAATGTATTTATATGAAGGGTTATTGGGATATTTAAACACTATTACCTCTTGCCTTTCTGGATCTCTTAATCTATAGCTTAACTCATCAATAATTAAATAATCAGCATCGTGAAAATTAGGATCCATTGAAGCCCCACTTACAACAAAGGGTTGAAACAAAAATGCTCTTATGGGTATAACAATAGCCAAAGCCATCAAAAACAACTTTGTCCAGTCGAAAATGAAATTAATTAGTTCTTTTTTCTCCATGTAAAAATAATACACTAAAACAGGTTTTTAGGCAAGTAATTGTACTGGTTCATATGATATGA
>DFZB01000046.1 GCA_002382025.1 Patescibacteria group bacterium UBA4067
TCCTTCAAACTTATACTCAGACACTATACTTAATAAACCAGCATTTTTTAATGAATTAGCCCATGCTTGGGTTTTGGCAGTAGTGGCGCTACCTGAAATAGAATTCATTCCAACAAAAATAAATGATGAAAGAATACCAATAACAACTATTACCACTAAAATCTCAATAAGAGTAAAAGAATCTGTTTTTTTATTAATCATAATCTTTTATTATATTTATTATTTATTGTTTATTATTTTCTAAGAAAAGAATTTTTGCTTTTAATTGAACTACTTCTTCTTGTATTTTCATAGTATCTCTTTCTAAAGAATTTATTCTTTTAACTTGATAATCAATCAAGAGATAAAAAGAATAACTAATTAGAATACCTATAATAACAACAAGAATAACCTCTAATAAACTATTTTCTTTCTTCATGCTTGTTATATTATTATTATTTTAATTTATTTTACTCCGAAATCCATCCGCCGTCAATATATAGGATATTTCCTGTAACATATTTAGCATCTTCTGATGCCAAATAAACAGCTCCTTTAGCAATATCAATTGGTTCTCCCATGTGTCCTAGTGGTGTTTTTTGTTCTATATATGATTTTAAATTCGCATCTTCATTAATTCCCTTGGTCATTTGTGTTTTAATAAACCCAGGAGCAATAGCATTAACTCTTATATTAAAAGGAGCTAAATCAAGAGCTCCTGCTTTTGTTAACTGATTAATTCCACCTTTAGAAGCACAATAACCAATTGCCCCTCTAAACCCAACTGTTCCTAGAATTGAAGTTATGTTAATTATGGAACCATTAATTCCTTTTTCTTTCATTTTATTAGAAGCTGCTCTCATTCCATAAAAAACACTAGATAAATTAGTTGATATGATTTTGTTCCAATCATCATCATTGGTTGATAAAACATCTCCTACTGTTCCAATTCCAGCGTTATTAACCATAATATCAACTTTATTAAACTTTTTAATTGTTTCATCTATTAAATTATCTACTTGTTCTGATTTTGAAACATCACATTTAATAAAAAAAGAGTTTTCTGAATTAATTTCTATCTCATTAATATCAGAAAAAACAACAAAAGCTCCTTGTTTTAAAAATTCTTCAGCAATAGCTTTTCCAATTCCAGAACATGCACCAGTAACTATTGCAATTTTGTTTTCTAATTTCATATTAAAATAATTATACACTATTTTTTAAAAAGCAACAATGTATAAAAAAAGAAGGGTTGTGTTCCCCTCAATATTCTAATATTTTTCTCATTATTTGCGGATGTTTGTTTTGAGCTTCTAGTAAAAGCTTTTGAGCTGTTCCTAAAACTCCATGCATGATGTGTAAAGAATCTATTTGATCAATAATTCTTACGATTTTGCATTTATTGGGAAAAAATATCTCCTTATTAAATCCTGCTATTGCGCCAATAAGATTATATTTCCAGGCATTGCGAAGATCTCGAGACCTCCAAGAAAAGTGAATGTCTATCATATAGGGATGATAATACCTAATCCATGCTCTCTGGAAACATGGTGGTGCATCAGACCCCATATCAATTTTTGGATCCCAAGTTATTACTTGATGCCTGTTTGAAACAATCACTTCTTTTCCTTTTGCTTCTGCTTTTTCAGCTTTTTCAATCAGCTCTTTGAGTTCATTTCGTAATTCTTCTAATTGATCACCATGGTTGACAAGTAAACGCTCAATATATGTGTAATCAAATCTTTGCTTGCTATCTAGAGGTAACTTATCATATTCTGAAAACCAATCTCTGTTCCATTCATCCATGTACTTCTGACTTGCTTTAGGGCCTAAATTAAATTCGCCCTGGGTTAATTCTGATAAATACCCTTTTTCAATTTGTTTGATTGCATTACCTGTAAGAATTATTGTGTGAACGCTGTCACGAGCTTGTTTCGGTTCTTTTTCCGAGCCAAAAGTAATGTCTTTGCCAAAATTAACAACATTATATATGGCCTGGAGTTCAGCTATACCAAAATCATCACTTCTTACTTCAAAATATGGAGTTAATTCTTCCAAAATCATCACTTCCTGTTCATCTCTAATGGAAACGAACTAAATCAAAGTTATCATAAAAGATATCCTAAATCAAGGGCAACCCAACGATTAAATAATATATTTTAACTATTATATTATTTAAAAGAATTCTAAAACCAGGAACAAAAAAGATTAAAAAGATAAGAATAAAAAAACCAAATTGAGATAAAAATATTTTTAAAGAATTAAACCTGTCTCCTATTAATTCAAAAAAGATATGTGATCCATCTAAAGGAGGAATTGGCATTAAATTAAAAATAGCAAGTAAAATATTATAGAAAATAACTATTTGTAAAAACTGATAAAAACTTGGATCAAATATGGGAAATCTAATAATAATTCCAAAAATAATTGCTATTAATAAATTAGCACTTGGTCCAGCCAAAGCAACCTTTAATTGTCCCCATTTTTTACTAGAAATAGCATGAAAATCTACTGGCACTGGTTTTGCCCAACCAAATGCTGGAGCTCCAGATAATATTAACATTAATGGAACTAGAAAAGACCCAATTGGGTCTAAATGGTTCAAGGGATTCAAACTCAACCTTTTATTTTCTTTAGCAGTAGTGTCTCCTAGATAATAAGCAGCGCTTCCATGAGCAACTTCATGAATCATTATTGAAAAAAGAATAACCGCTAAACTAACAAATATAATTAATAAATCCATATGTTAAATATATATCATAAATTAAAAGGACTTGCAATTATTTAATTTTTTGCTATTATACATTACATATGGAAAAAGAATGTACAATTTGCAACAAATCTTCTTCACTGGGCAGACAATACAAGAAATTAATTTCTAGGTATAATCCTGGCCCTAAAAAAAGAAAATATCCCAATTTACAATGGCTTAATGTTCCATTGGAAACAACTAAAAAGAAATACAAGGAATTTGCTGGAAAAAGAATTTTAGCTTGCGCAAAATGCATTAAAGCCCTTGGAAAGAAATAATTCCCGGGCTGTCGTATAACGGAATTATTTGCGCATGGGGTGCGTAAGACCTGGGTTCAATTCCCAGCAGCCCGACCA
>DFZB01000035.1 GCA_002382025.1 Patescibacteria group bacterium UBA4067
AATAAAAATCCTTCCCTAGAAGATGCTAAAAAATTATTAAAAAATTTAATTGTTTCTCCTTCAAAAATAACTAATTATAAAAAGATAATTCAATCTGTAACTGAATTTTACGATATTCCCAATGGAAACATGTTCTTTTCCTCTAGAAAAAAAGAATATTCTAAGCCTCGTCAAATAGCAATGTATTTATTAAAAAAAGAACTGAAAATGTCTTATTCTGAAATTGGAAGAAAGTTTGGAGGCAAAGATCACACAACTGTTATCCACTCTTGTCAACTGATTGAAAAAATGGAAGAAGAAGATGAAAAAACACACCAAGAAATAGAATTAATATTACAAAGAATTTACAGTAATTAAGTGTTAACAAATTGAGGGGAAAATAAGGAGAAAATATTAAATAAAAATAAAATAAAAACAAAGAAAATTTTTTACCCAAAATTATTCATAAAAAAGACTCTTTTTTTCCACAATTACTCCCAAGATAAAAAAAAGAAAAACTATTTAAAAATAAAGGATAAAAATATTTTATCCCCAAAATAATAAAAACTAATATTAATAATAATTTAAAATAAATTAAATAATATAATTATAATAATATGAATTTTACAATTTTAACAAAAGAATTTAAAAAGGGAATAAGCATTGTAGAAAAAATTACAGGCAAAAATTTAACATTACCAATATTAGATAATGTTTTAATTGAAGCCTTGTCTAATTTTATTAAAATTTCTGCTACAGATTTAGAATTAGGTATTCAATTTTGGGGAATGTGTAAAATAGAAAAAGAAGGAAAAATTGCTGTACCAGCAAAATTATTAAATCAAATTGCAGGAGTTTTGACTGATGAAAAAATAAATATCAAAGAAAAAAATAATACATTGGTAATAGAAGGAAAAAACAATAAAACACAAATTAAAGGTTTTTCTGCTGATGATTTTCCTATTATTCCTAGTTTTTCAAAGGATATTTTTATTGAAATTGATAGTAAGAAAATAAAAGAAGGATTAATGAGTGTTGTTGATGTTGTTAGTTTGTCTCAAATAAAACCAGAAATATCTGGAGTGTATTTTTCTTTTAATGATAATGTTGTTAAATTAGTGGCAACAGATAGTTTTAGATTGTCTGAAAAGAAAATATCTTTTCCTAATAAGCAAGGGTATAAAAACATGTTTAAAGAAGAGGTTAGTTTTATTCTTCCTCAAAGAGCAGCAAAGGAATTAATAAACATAATCAGCGAACAAGAAAAACCATTAAGAATATATTTATCAGAATCACAAGTTTTATTTGAGGTGTTTTTGCCAACAATTGATCATCCAGAAATAAATTTAATTTCAAGACAAATCGAAGGAGAGTACCCATCTTATCAAGAAATTATCCCCAAAGAAGGAAAAACAAAAATTACACTTAACAGGGATGAGTTCATAAAGCAAGTTAAAGCAGCTGGTATTTTTGGAGGAAGAACAAATGAGATTATTTTAAAAACATCTTCAAANNTAAAAGTTTCCTTTAATTGGAAGTTTTTAGTTGACGGACTCACAAACATTAAAAGCTCTGAAATAGTATTTGAATTCCAAGGAGATGATGGCCCTTCAATAATTAGACCTGTTGGAGACTCGAGTTATTTATATGTAGTAATGCCGATTAAACTTTAATAATTATCTTGAATATATTTTTGCATTACTGCTCTCCAGATAGGAGCAGCTGATATTCCTCCTAATGCTCCTTGCATAGGAGTTCTATCATTGTTTCCACTCCATGTGCCAATACAAATATCTTTTGTGTATCCAACTGTCCAACCATCAACACTATTGTTGGTGGTTCCTGTTTTTACAGCAACCTTAGGTGGTTCTTGAAAATACAAAACAGAATTCCAGCCAAATAAAGGAGCTCGAGCAGCATTGTCTGATAAAATATCAGTCATTAAATTACAAACATTTGTTTCTAAAACTTTTCTAGGTGTTTTATTATTTTGGTAAATTATATTTCCCTGGCTATCTTCAATTCTTAATATAGGAGATGGTTCTATTCTGTATCCTCCATTAGCAAAAACACTATAAGCAGAAACCATGTCTATCAATTTTACATCTCCAGATCCTAAAACCAAAGGGAGTCCGTAAAAACTAGAATCTTTTTGCAAGGTGGTTATTCCCATTTTTTTTGACAAAGCAATACTGTCCTCTAATCCAGCTAAATCTTTTAGAACTTTTACAGCAGGAATATTTAATGATTGAGCAAGAGCACTTCTTATTGTCACTGGTCCACGAAATAAACCATCATAATTTTGAGGAGTGTATGGGTATTGAGCTGTTCCAAAATTAGTGTATTCATCCATAACAATGGTTTTGTCATCATAACCTTTTCTAAAAGCTTCTGCATAAACAAATGGTTTAAAAGCTGATCCTGGACCTCTGGTTGCTTGAGTAGCTATATTATAGCTAGGAGTAAACTTACAATTCGTTGCCGGGTCACATCCTTTTGGCAAAGGCTCTTCTTGTGGGTCAGCTGAACCAACTAAAGCTAAAATTTCTCCATTTTTAGGATTAATAGCAACTAAAGCAGCATTATATGCATTATAATTTATTCTATTTGAAATAACTTTTTCTTTAACGGCATTTTCTGCAAATTGTTGAAGCTCCCAGTCAAGAGTAGTGTATATTTTTAATCCTTTTATTTCTAAAAAATTAGATCCATACATTTCTTCTAATTGTTGTGTTACATATTGAGTAAAATGGACTGCTTTTGTTTTTGGAAGTTTATTAAAAGTTAATTCTTCTTTTTGAGCAACTTCTTTTTCTTCTTTAGTTATGTATCCTTCTTTTTCCATTCTTTCTAAAACATAATCTTTTTTTTCTAGCAATCCTGCTAAATTTCTTCCATAAGGGGAATAATAACTAGGAGCTTGGATAACTGCGGCTAAAAGAGAAGCTTCAGCTAAAGTAATATCTTTAATTGGTTTTTGGAAATAAGCCAAAGAAGCTTCTTGTGCGCCATAAAGATTAATTCCAAAAGGAACTTGATTTAAATACCATTCTAATATTTGATCTTTGGGATACCTTCTATCTAATTCTATTGCAAGAATCCACTCTTTTATCTTTCTTTCAGCAAGTTTTTCGTTAGTAAGAAAAGTAGAACGAATTAATTGTTGAGTAATTGTTGATCCTCCTTGATATAATCCTTTAGAAGTAATATTAACTTTAATTGATCTCAATATACCAAAAACATCAAGACCAAAGTGGTTATAAAAATTAGAATCCTCGCTAGCAATAACAGCATTTTTTAAAAAATCTGGCATTTCTGATAAAGACACATATGTTCTTTTTTCTTCTCCATAAATACTGGATAATAATATTTCTCCATTTCTNNCAAATTATAATAATTGTTGATAATGCTCTTAAAGGTGTTAAAAATAGGTTTTTTATTTTCTTTTTCATGGTTTAATGCTATCATCTTTTGTTTTTTTTGCAACAGGCTTGACAATCTTATTGTAAGGATTTACAATAGGCATTGTAAGGACTTACAATAAGAACCATGACAAGTTTCAAATCAAAAATAACAGTTAAAATATTGGGATATTTTTTTCTGAATGAAGACAGGAAGCATTATATAAATGAGCTTGCCCAGATTTTAGATGAAGATGCGGGGAATCTTTTTCGCAAGCTTAAAGAATTAGAAAAAGAAGGAATTTTATCTTCAGAAAAAATAGGCCAAGAAAAATATTTCTTTCTTAATAAAAAATATATTCTTTTGAAAGAGCTGAAGTCGATATATGAAAACAAGTATGGATTGATTGAAAAAATAAAAGAAAGATTGCTTAATTTAAAAGGATTGGAATCGGCATATATTTTTGGCTCTTATGCTAAAAATAAATCAGGCAAAGAAAATAATTTTAACTCTGAAAGCGATATAGATTTATTACTTATTGGGGATCACGATAGTTTGAATGCAAAAAAAACAATACTTTCTTTAGAGGAAATAATAGGAAGAGAGATTAATATTGTAGATTTTTCTTCCTTAGAATTTGAAAAGAAAAAGAAAGAAAAAGACGGTTTTATTGAAAATATTTTTAAAGAAGGAATTATTAAAATTATTTGATTATGTTTGAAGATTTTGAATTTTCATCAAAACAAATTCAGAGATATTATGATTCAGCAATTAAAGATTTTAATATTGCTTTAAAATATAAAGATCCAGATGTTATTTTTGTTTTTTCTTATAATTCTTTAATAAAACTAGCAATTACTGTTTGTGCTAAAAATAACTTAAGAGTTAAATCAAAAAAAGGACACCACGTAGAGTTAATTAAAAAAATGGCATATTTTTTAAAAGATCAAGACATAGGAATTATTTCTAATGAAATGAGACAAAAAAGAAATACAGATCTTTATGGAGGGATAGCCATTATCACAGAAAAAGAATCAAAAATGTATTTGTATTTTTTGCAAAAAATAATAAAAAAAATAGATAAATATTTAGGTAAATTAATAATATGAAAAAAATAAAAATAGAAGAACTATTAAGCCGAGGGGCAGAGGATATTATTGATAAAAAGCATCTAAAAGAAGCTTTATTTTCAGGTAAAAAATTAAATATTAAGTTTGGAGTAGACCCTACTGGGCCTAATATTCATTTAGGAAGAGCAACAATATTAATGAAATTAAGAGACTTTCAAGACCTAGGCCATAAAATAACATTAATTATTGGAGACTTTACTGCTTTGATTGGAGATGCGTCGGACAAAACAGCAATGAGAAAACCTTTGACGTCGAAAGACATAAAAGAGAACATGAAGAATTATCTTTTCCAAATTGGAAAAATTCTTGATTTGAAAAAAACAAACGTTAAATATAATAGTGAATGGTTAGGAAAATTATCAACTAAAGATTTAATACAAATTAGCACGAGCTTTACTGCTCAGCAAATGATTCAAAGAAGAAACTTTAAAGAAAGATGGGAGCAAGGAAAAGAAATAGGCCTTCACGAATTATTATACCCAATTTTTCAAGGATATGATTCAGTGGCAATCAAATCAGACGTTGAAATAGGAGGATTTGATCAGCTATTTAACTTAAAAACAGGAAGAGACTTGCAAAGACTATTTAAACAAAAACCACAAGATGTAATGACTTTAAAAATGATATATGGTCTAGACGGAAGAAAAATGTCAACAAGTTGGGGAAATGTTATTAACATAACAGACGATCCAAAAGATATTTTTGGTAAAATTATGTCTCTTAAAGATGAATTAATATTTGAATATTTTGAATGTTGTACAAGGGTACCAATGACAAAAATTAAAGAAATTAAGAAAACAATTAAGAACCCTAAAGAAATAAAAAAAATACTAGGGAAAGAGATTGTTAAACAGTTTTATTCAGAAAAACAAGCACAAGAAGCAAAAGAAGAGTTTGAACAGGTTCATGAGAAAAAAGATTTACCAACTGAAATTAAAGAAATAAAAATAAAAGAAGCAGAATTAAATATTTTAGATTTATTAGTTTTAATAGGACTATCAAAATCAAAAGGAGAGGCAAAGAGAGTGTTGGAACAAGGAGGAATAAAAATAATAAGAGGAGAGAGTATTAATATCGAAAAAGATTGGAAAAAAACAATTATCATTGAAGAAATGATAATACAGTCAGGTAAGAGAAATTTTGTAAAAATTAAGAAATTTTAAATTTATAACTATCAAGGTGATAAGCACAACAAACAGCAATAGCTAGTGCATCAGCAGCATCGTCTGGCTTTGGTGTTTTTTCTAGTTTTAAAATATGTTTTATCATTTTTTGAACTTGGTCTTTGCTTGCTCTACCATATCCAGCAACAGCTGTTTTAGCTTGAAGGGGAGTAAATTCTTTAAAGGGAACATTTTTATTTGAAAAAGACAAAAGAATAACTCCTCTTGCTTGGCTGACAGGAAGAGCTGTTTTTAGATTTTTAAAGAAATAAAGAGACTCTACTGCTGCTATTTCTGGCTCATATGATTTAATAATTTCCTCTAACTCTCTATTTATTTTTTTAAGCCTTTCTCCCATGTCTAATTTAGGAGAGGTTTCGATTATACCATACTCAATGCAAGTCAATTCTTTTTTACGAGATTCTATTATTCCAAAACCAGTTGTGGCTGTTCCAGGATCTATGCCTAAAATAATCATAAGTTAAAATTAGTGTAAATGTTTTGCACGTCATCATTATCATCAAGAGCCTCGAATAATTTTTGATTTTTTTCTTTAGTTATCTCTTCTATTTCAATGTTTTCCTTAGGAACCCATTCTGGTTTACTAGAAGTTAATTTTATTTTATTTTCCTCAAGAAAGTTTTTAATTTTATCTAAATCATCAAACTTAGTATAAATAACGAGACCTTCTTTTTGCCATTCAAAATTTTCTGCTCCTGATTCTATTGAAAGAAGTTCTACTTCTTCTTTATCTTTAATATTCTCTTGGTCGATAATGATTACTCCTTTTTTATCAAACATCCATCTTATTGCGCCTTCTTCAACTATTTTTCCATTGTGTTGGCTTAGGATAAGCTTAATTTCTCCGATGCTCCTATTTTTATTGTCAGTTATCCCTTCTATCATTATTGCAGTTCCATTAGGCCCATAAGCTTCAAAAATAAATTCTTCATAATTGCAACCTTCTGTTCCACCGCTGCCCTTTTTTATAGCCCTATCAATACTTTCCGATGTCATGTTTTCTGATTTTGCTTTTTCAACAATGGTTCTTAGTTTTGGGTTAAAAGTTAAATCAGCTCCTCCATCTCTGGCAGCTATTGAAATTTCTTTGGCTAGTTTAGAAAATATTTTACTTTTTTTTGCATCAGCTATTCCTTTTTTAAACCTAATAGAATGCCAATGAGAATGTCCACTCATATGTCATATATACCTTAAAAAAGAAAAATTTGCAATAATTTCATTATTGCAAAGCAGTGCCAAAATTT
>DFZB01000017.1:0-746 GCA_002382025.1 Patescibacteria group bacterium UBA4067
GTTGTTGTAATTTGATAAATTGGTAGAATAACAGCAGCCACAAGTCCACCAACCATTACAGCTAAAACAATCATTAATACTGGTTCAATAATACTTGATAAAGAATTAATAAATGTTTCGGACTCTTGTTTGTAAAACCTAACAATGTTCATTAAAGATGAGTCTAGCTTTCCTGTTTTCTCCCCTACTGATACCATCTGAACAAACAAAGGAGAAATAATATGAGGATAGTTTGATAAAGAATTACTTAAGCTGTCTCCCTTTATTACTTTTTGTTTGGTTTCTGAAAGTGCTCTTTTGTATACATTGTTACCTATAAGATTAGCTGTAACATCTAAAGCTTCTGTAATCTGAATACCTGCTGAAATTAACGTAGATAAATTTTCAGCAAAACGAGACAATAAAAGATTTTTTAAAAAAGATCCAAATATGGGCATTTTTAAAATCAAGTTATCAAATATTTCTTTTCCTTCTTTTGTTTTAATGTAAAAAAGGAAGAAAGATATTATGGAAATAATTGCTACAAAGATAAGATACCAAAACTTAACAAAGAAATTAGATATAGCCATAACTATTTTCGTTGCAGTGGGTAATTCTTGATTGGTTCCCTCAAGTACTCCAATTAATCCAGGAATAATAAATACCATGATAACGGTAAAGATAAGAACAAAAACAATTAAAATAATTGCTGGATAAATCATTGCTCCAATGGTTTTTGATCTTATTGAATATTCACTTTCAAGGTG
>DFZB01000017.1:891-11473 GCA_002382025.1 Patescibacteria group bacterium UBA4067
CCAAAAAGAACTATTTTTTTATTTAAAACTTTTTTACCAGCTGTTTCTTCTTCAATAGAAATTGGAAAAAGCCCCTGACTAGCCAAAATATCTAAAACAACTTCTCTTGAAGACGCTTCTATTGCTCCTCTTTGATTTAATCCTTTTGAATCTTTAGCATTAAAAAAATATTTCATAGAATCACATTGCTAATTTTTTTAATTCTCTTGCGTTTGGTGAAAAATTAACTGCATTTTCCATACTAATTTTTCTTTTTCTTACTAATTCAGACAAAGATCTGTTTAGAGAAACCATCCCCACATCAGAAGATGTTTCAATTACTAATGGTATTTCATATATCTTATTCTCCCTGATTAAATTAGAAATCGCTGGCGTATTGAATAATATTTCACAAGCTGGTACTGCTTCTCCATCTATTGAAGGAATTAATCTTTGAGAAATAATCCCTAAAAGAGAACCAGAAAGCTGTGTTCTAATTTGATTTTGTTGTTCTCCAATAAAACTATCAACAATTCTGTGTACTGTTTGAGCAGCTGAATTGGTATGAAGGGTAGCAAAAACTAAATGTCCTGTTTCAGCAGCAGTAATGGCAGTAGAAATTGTTTCTGGATCTCTCATTTCTCCAACCATAATAACATCTGGGTCTTCTCTAAATGTTGATTTTAATGCTCTAGCAAAAGACAAAGTATCATAATTTAATTCTCTTTGATTAATAACTGCTTTTTCATCTTGAAAAACATATTCAATTGGGTCTTCGATAGTAATAATATGACAAGCCCTACTTTTATTAATCTCATTAATCATTGCTGCTAAGGTAGTACTTTTTCCATGACCAGATGGACCAGCAACTATAACAAAACCATGCAAAGCATTACAAAAACGATAAACTTGAAGAGGCAAATTCAATTCATCTATTGATTTTACTCTACTTGCCACTAAACGCATGGCCACAGAAATTGCTCCTGATTGAAAAAAAACATTAACTCTAAATCTTCCTTTACCTTCAAAAT
This sequence comes from Patescibacteria group bacterium UBA4067, assembly GCA_002382025.1. Lineage (GTDB taxonomy): Bacteria > Patescibacteriota > Minisyncoccia > Minisyncoccales > Minisyncoccaceae > Microsyncoccus. The sequence continues at coordinate 1,902 of DFZB01000017.1, forward strand.
CATAAGAAAAATCAATGTCTTTTTCTTTCATTAGCATTATTCTTTGCTCTTCTTTCATTAAACAAAAAGCAAGGTTTTTAGTGTCTTCTGGAGTTAATGGCTTTTCTTTTACCAAAGGAATCAATCTTCTGTTTATTCTAAAAATAGGAGGATGATTAATAGAAAGATGCAAATCAGAAGCACCCTTGTCTATGGTTAAAATTAAAAGTTGTTTTAAATAGTTTTGATAATCCATTTTATTCTTCAGAAACTCTAAATACTTCTTCTATTGAGATATCTCCATTAATCGCCTTAATGATTCCATCTTGTCTCATCGAAATCATTCCTTGTCTTTTTACTTCTGCAGAAATTTTTAATTCTGTTGGATCCTCAACAATGATTTTTTCTAAATCAGGTGTCATTTTTAAGACCTCGAAAATTCCTAATCTTCCCTTTTCTCCTTTATTATTACACTTGGGACATCCTTTTGGCTTGTAAACATAAATAATTTCTGGAATCTTAACTTCTCTTTTTACTTGCTCTGGCAAAAGACTTAATTCACTAACAATCATTTTTTCTAATTCCTTAAGAGGTCTAACTTTTTCTTTACAAAAAGGACACAAACGATGAGAAAGTCTTTGGGCAATTCCAATATTTAATGTTGCTGGCAAAAGAAATGGTTTAATTTTCATGTCTATCAATCTAGGAATAATACCTATTGCATTATTAGTGTGAAGAGTACTTAAAACAATGTGTCCGGTTAAAGCAGCTTGCGTTGCTAAAGAAGCTGATTCTTCATCTCTGATTTCTCCCACCATGATAATATCTGGGTCTTGCCTAACAACATGCCTTAATCCTTGACTAAAATCATATCCAATTTCTGGTCTTATTTGAGACTGATTAATTCCAGGAACATAATATTCAATAGGATCTTCAAGGGTAACAACATTAACTTCTGGCTTATTTAATTCTTGAAGAATAGAATAAAGAGTAGTGGTCTTACCAGAACCAGTAGGACCAGTAGCTAAAATCATTCCAAATGGTCTTTTAATAGCTTCTCTTACTAATCTTAAATTATTACTTATCAATCCTATGTCTTGATAGCTTTTTAATCCTTCGTTTGGATCAAGAACCCTGATTACAACTTTTTCTCCTAATTTGGTTGGAAAAGTTGAAACCCTAAAATCAATGTTTTTATTGTCAATTCTTGCTGAAAATCTTCCATCTTGAGGAATTCTATTTTCATCAATCCTTAAATTTGATAATATCTTAATTCTAGCAACAATTGAAGGATGAGTGTGCAAGGGTAAAAATAAAGAAGAATAAAGAGTTCCATCCATTCTAAAACGAATACGTAATTGTTTTTCTTCTGGTTCAATATGAACATCTGATGCATTACCATCAACAGCATGTCTTAAAATAACAGCCACCATTTTAATAATCGGCGCTTCTTCTGATAATTTTTCTTTATTGGTTTTAGGATCAAAAGAAAATATTTCTACCCCATCATCAACCCCTCCTATTTCAGTTTCAAGAGCACTTAAGGCTCTGCCCACTTCTTCAGTAATGTTTCTATATTTTTTAATATAAGTATCAAAAAGTCTTTTATTAAGAAGATATATTTTAAACTTAAGTCTTTTTTGTCTTGTTATAAAATTAATTGCTTCTTTGGCTTTTATATCTTCTGAATCAACCATTCCCACCTCTAGCGTATCTTCTACTACTCTTAATGGTATGATTTTATAAAAAAGAGCTGATTCTTCTGGAATTAAAGATAATATATTATTAGGTATTTCAAATCCTTCGTTTTCATTGAACACGTCTATACCATAAAATTCTGATCTTATTTTATTAAGATTATCTTCGCTTATTATTTTTTTAATCAAATAAAAATCTTCTTCTGTTCCTTCGAAGTCATCAAATTCTTTTCTAAGCTCTTCTGCTTTTTCAGGAGTGATTATTTTTTTCTCGATTAGTTTTTCAATTAAAACCATGATTAAAAATTATTATTATTTAGGCAAAGGAGCAAAAGGATTGGGTCTTGCTTCTCCAATCGGACCCTCTGCTGGAATAAAAATTGTATATTGAGGAAAAGACTCTAAAGAATCTATTTTTTCTAAAAAAACATAATCAATACTTGGTACGGGCAAAGGAGTAATATTCATATTAAACTCTTGTTCTTTATTTAGAAACTTATAAACATAAAAAATTAAAACGAAAATAGCAATCAATAAGATTATTAGAATTATTTTTTCAATATTAAATTTTTTTTCAACGTATATATCCATATTTTTTTAAATTAATAAGAATAAACATCTCCTTTTATTGTAAATGTTGTATTAATGCTGTCTGAAGGAGTAAAAGAAACACTATTAACTGATATTAAAAATGCTTGTTTTTGCATGTTTTCAAGCAATAGCTTAAAAAAAGCATAACTACCAGAAACATTTAATGTAAACCCTGTTTTATTTACCGGCCCCTTAATTGCATCTACTGAAGAACCAGATTGTGTTGCTTGTCCTTCTTGAGGTTTAAAATTAACTTGAGAAGAAGATGGAGCTGCTGCTTGTGTTTGAGAAGATTTAATTGGTGATTTGGATTCAATATTAACAGAAGAAAAATTCATACCACTTTTAATAACAATGTCTCTGAAAAAGATTTCTGTTTTAGAAAGAAAAAATGGAGATTGGTCAAAAATAATCTTTATTTTCTCTTGTTTCCCTGTCCAATCAGCTAACTCTAGCTTATTATTTATCTCTCTAATCTGATTTTCATAATTTATTCTTAATTCATTAGATTGCTCTAGTCTTTTTATTTGTTGTTCTTGCTCTTTAGTTTGAGCAAAAAGAGGCTTATCAAGATAATAAGCAATTCCTATTGAAGCAAGAATAAAAATAACGGAAACAGTGATTAATGGTTGTGGTTTTTTGTATTCCATAATTATTTAAATAATTCAGGCTTCACAGTTAAAGAAAGGTTAAAAGAAACCCCTCCTGCTTCAGCCAGTTTTACATTAGAAACTAAAAAACTTTCTATTAATTGTTGATTTTGAAAAACATTCATTTGCTGAATAATTGGTCCAAAAGAGCTAACTGATCCGTTCATAGTAGCACTCCTTCCCTTTACATCTAAAGAAAATCCAGAATAATATATCTGAGGGTGAGCCCATTGCTCAAAAGCTGTAAAAAAATTATTAACATTAGCCCTTTCATTATAAAGTATTTTATAGTCTCCTAAAATTGTTTCTACTTCTTTGGCCTTGTTTTCTAATTCAATAATTTCTTTTGATTTTTGAGAAGCAATTTCTTGATTAAGCTCCATAATTCTCGCTTCGTTTTTTACAATAATTACATATTTTAAAAAAATATATCCAATAGAAGAAACCAATAAAAGCATTATTGCAAAAAGAAATACTAATTTTTTAGTGATTGAATTGTCTTCTTGATTTTCTTTTAATTCAATGGCCATATAATTTACCCTTATTATATTTTATTTTTCAAACTTTTTCAATGACTCTCCTATTGCAATAGCAAAAACTGGTATGGATTTTCTAATTTTTTCTTCTATGGCTGACGGATAACCAACATTTTCAAAAGGATTTCCTATTTTAACTTTAATATTTAAAAATTCTTTATCATTAAACGTGTCTTCAAAATACTTAACAATGCCTATTGTTTTTGCTGTGCCACCACTTAATATTAATTGTTCAATTTGTTTATTTTCTTTTGATTGGTACTCTCTCATCACTCTTTTTGTTTTTTCAATTATCAATGACAGAATAGAAGCTATTATTGTTGCACAATTATTATCTTCTAAAGAAAGTCCATTTTTAATTTTTAATGCTTCTGCTTCTGCTATTTCTATGTTTAATGTTTCAGCTAAAGTTAAAGTTAAATCTTTTCCAGCAACATCAAAGCTAAAAGTTGTTTTTACAGAATTGTTTTCTACAATAATGACATTTGTACTCTGAAAACCAATTTCTACTAAACAAGAAACTGGATCATTGGGTTTTATTAATGCTCTTTTTAATGCTATTGCTTCAGCTTCGAGAGCAATTAATTCCAATCCAGAATTACTTGCTATTTTCTTATAATGCTCAACTAAAATTTTAGGAATAGCCATTAATAATATCTTACTCTTCCCTCCTTTAAGATCATTGTCAATAATTTGCCAATCAAGAACCACTTCTGACAATGGAAGAGGTATATATTTTCTAGCCTCAAAGGCAACAGCGCTATTAAGTTCTTTTTTTGTCATTGGTGGTAAATCAAAAGTAATTGAAAATGTTGCGAAATCAGGCAAAGAAAAAACAGCTTTTCTTGTTTCTATTTCAGCTTCTGATAAAATTGCTCTAATTGCTCTTGTAATATTGTCAATTGATGGATTAAGAGTGTTTTTATCAAAATAGCGAAAAAACTGTTTTCCAGCTACATCAAGATTTAATTCTCCATAATTCTGAAGATAGTTTTTGTCCTTTTTTTTAGAAATCTCGGTTATTTTTATTCCCTTTGTTCCTATATCAATTCCGAGACCAAATTGGTTTTTTGTTTTCCCAAAAATCATGTTTAATGTGTTGGACTATTTATTCTTTTAAAAATTTTCTATTTATAATATAATTATATCATAATAACAACAAATCATGCAAGACCTTCTAAACATTCTTTTTCCTAAAAGTTGTATCTTTTGTCAAAAAAAAGGTTTTTATGTTTGTGAGGATTGTTTTTCTTTAATAGACATTAATCCCTTTCAATTTTGTATTTGTGGTAAAATAAAAGGAAAGCTTAAATGTAGGGATTGTTTTTCTTTTCTTGATGGTCTTTTTGTGTGCTCCAGACAAAACCAAATAATTGTTGATAAAATTATTAATAATTATTCAAAGATAAAAGAGCTTTCTTTGGTTTTATCTTTAATCATAATAACCCACTTGTTTTTATTAAAAGAAAACGAGTTTTCAAATTTTGCTATTTATCCCCTATTGTCAAACAAAAAAGAATTAAAAAGAACTGGGTTTGATAAAACAAAAGAAATTGGAAAAATACTTTCTCAAAAATTGAAAATACCTTTAATAGAGGAAGTAAAAAACACAAAAAGAATGAATGTTTTAATTTTAGATATCTCTTATAATGAAAAAATGGAAAATATTTCTAAACAATTAAAAGAAAACGGTGTAAACAAAGTATTAGGGCTAGTTATTAAAAAACATTGACCAGAACCTATTTTTCAGATAAAATGACTTCACTTTTATGGAGAGGTGCCAGAGCGGTCGAATGGGGCACCCTGCTAAGGTGTTAGCTGTGAAAACGGCTCGAGGGTTCGAATCCCTCCCTCTCCGCCAATTATGAAAAGAATAATAAAAATAATATTAATAATATATATTCTCTTTATCAGTGTTTTTGCTCTTGATGTTTTTGAAGAAAACAAACCATTAAATACAATAATAATTGGTTTTTTAATTCATCTTATCCCCAGCTTTATAATAATAACCCTTGGCATTATTGCCTCTAAAAATGAAAGGATAGGAGGAATATTATTTATTGTTCTTGGAATAATATTTTCCATTTTCTTTAAATCAAACAGTCTTTTGTCTTTTTTATTAATCCCCTTCCCCTTGTTTTTAATCGGCTCTTTACTTCTATTAAGTTCTAAAAAATCATGGAAGAAAAACTAGAAAAACTTAAAAACATTGTAGAAAAAGAGCTTTCTTGTTCAGCTCATGATTTAGAACACTCAAAAAGAGTATATAATACTTGTTTAAAATTATCTAAAAATGAAAATGTTGATTTAAATATCTTAAAAGCTGCTGCTTTACTTCATGACATTGCAAGAATTGAAGAAGACAATGATCAAACAGGAAAAACAGATCATGCTGTTTTAGGAGCTAAAAAAGCTGAAATCATTCTAAAAGAACTAGAATTTTCAAAAGAAGAGATAGAAAAAATCAAACACTGTATTCTTTCTCACAGATTTAGAAGCAATGAAAAACCTGAAACAAAAGAAGCACAAATATTGTTTGACGCTGACAAGCTTGATAGTTGTGGTGCTCTTTCTATTGCTCGTGGATTTATATGGGTTGGAAGAAATAATGCCAAAATCTATACTGATAATTTAAATATTGATGAGTATATAAAAGATAACTTGGGCGGAGACATCAAGGGTAGAATCAAAGATAAAACAAAACATAGCGTACAAATTGAACATGAAACTAAAATAAAAAACCTTGAAAACAAATTTTATACTCAAAAAGCAAAGGAAATATACAAAGAAAGAATGGTTTTTTGCGATTCTTTTCTTGAAAGATTGGAAAAAGAAATAAAGGGAGATGCGTAAAAAAAGCTTGAATAATTTGATTTATTGTTTTATGCTCTTAACTAGAGTCTTTTTTTTAAATTAAGATATGAAAATAGCATTTATCCACAATGACAAAAAAATAGCTACTGGTGCTCATTACATCAATGACTTAATTAGTGTTAAATTAAAAAAACACGGAATTTTTGTTAAAAACTTTTACCCTAAAACTATTTTAGCTGATTCTCCAACTCATTTAAAAGGACTAGCTAATATCTTATTCTTCTATTCTCTTTTAGAGAAAAAAACTGAAATCTCAAAATACGATTTAGTTCAAGGAACAACTTATACTCCCCTGCCTTTTTTAGCTTCTAATGGAATACCAGTGATTAGTCATTTTGGATCAACCACTAAAGGATTTCTAGATTCTACGCCCATGGCAAAAAACATTGAAAAAGAAACAAAAAAAATATGGTATGATTTAAAAATTAAGAAAATAATAAAACTTAATGGAAAAACAAAGCGTCCATTAAGAGACATTGCTGAAATAGAAAAATATGTTGCTTCAAAAGCTAAGAAAATAATAGCTGCTTCTCTAAATATTAAAAATGAACTCGTGGCAATGGGTATTCCTCAAGAAAAAATAGAAATTATTCATAATGCCATAGAAGATTATTGGTTTGAAGAAAATAATGATCCCATTATTGAAAATCCTAAAATTGTTTTCTTGGGAAGACTAGGAAACGATTCATTTACTTTAAAATTAAAAGGGCTGGATAGAATTATTCATTTGTACAAAAAGTTTCCAAAAATTAGAAAAACCACTATTTGCATGACTACTAATAAAAAATTAAAAGATTATCTTAGGTCTAGCTTTGGAGAACATGATTTGTTTGTTAATTTTAAAAAAGACTTAATTCCTAATATTTTAAAAAACATAAAAGGTAGTATTCTTTTTTTACCTTCAAGATACGAAGGTTTTTCCTTAAGTTTAATAGAAGGAATGTCTCAAGGTCTTGTTCCTGTCACCTATCCAGTTGGTGTTGCTCCAGAGATTATAAGAGATGGTGCAAATGGATACATTGTTAATAGTCAAAAAGAAGCAATAACTCGAATAGAAGCTCTTGTTCAAAATAAAAAACTCAGAGAATACATGTCTCAAAAAGCTAAAGAAACTTCTTTTGAGTTTAAAAGTGAAAAAATGGTTAATCATCTATCTTCTTTTTATAAAAAAGTAATCCTTGAATAATTTAATTAATTAACATATAATGGCCCTATTCTGGAGGGATGTCAGAGCGGACGAATGAGGTAGTCTTGAAAACTACTGTAGGGCAACCTACCGGGGGTTCGAATCCCTCTCCCTCCGCATTTAATAAACTTGTAAAAAATATCGCCAAGTATTGACATTTTTATATCCAATAGGATATAATAACACTATCCCATTATTCTTAATATAATACATGGAAATCGTTTATTATCTAGACAAAGAACTTGGATATTGTCCAGTTAAAAAATATCTTGAACAATATGCAATAAAAAATAAAGACTCTCAAAAGCAAAAAAATAAAAAATTGCATTTATTAGGCATTGTTGGTGGTAAAATAAAACATGTAGCCGATAACAATGGCATACCAACCCCACCAATTTCTTTTCCCCTTAATAAAGATTATGATTTTTTTGAAATAAAACATCGTAAAGATAAAAATATTGTTATTAGAATTTTTTACTTTAGACGTTCCGATAAAATAATATTATTAAACGCCTTCGATAAACCCGATAACTATAGTACTGAAAAAGAACATAAAAAAATCCATAAACAACTAGAAGATACAAAAAAATTTCAAATACGATTTAAAAATAATCCTCAATCATATGAAAAATATAATTAAAAAAAATAAAAAATCAATAGACGCTATAGCAGAAGCAAGAAATTATAAAAAGTTTAAAAAATTATCAGAAAGTATTGATTCAAGATTAAGGCTAGCAATTGAAATATATAAAAAACGCGAGGGTCTTAATTTAAGTCAACAGGATTTAGCAAAAAAAATAAATTCTACACAAAAAGTAATTTCAAAAATAGAAAATGGGGAGGTTAATATTGGTTTTGATTTAATCAATAAAATTGCTCATACTTTAGGTTTTACAGCTGAAAACTGGTCAAAAATTTATAATTTTACAGTAGATTATAGTTTTAATTGGACGATAAGTGAGTCTTCAGAAAAAACATCTGATGAAATAATTAATAATAAATAAAGCAACATGAAACATATTTGGACAGTTATTTGTCAAAACTCATCAATCGACAAAGAAACAAATCTTTTAAGCATGTTTGATTGTATCGAAGAATTGAGCTTAGAAATTAATAAAATTAAATCTTCAAAAAGTAATTTATCGATCCCTATAAAATTTGATATCGTAAGTTTTTGGATAATAGAAAATCCAGAAAAAGAAAATACCTTAGAAATTGCAATCGAAATATTGGATCCTAATAAAAAATTATTGCACAGGCTTGAAAATAAATTCGATGTTAAAAAAGGTGCTTTGCGATTTAGAAACAGAATACATATGCAAGGACTACCAATAACCGAGGCCGGCAGATATATAATTAAAATAATGCAAAAAAATAAAAAAGATTTGAAAACCGTAACAGAATTACCATTAGATGTTAAAATTTCTTACAAAATAGATCTTTCAAATATTAAAAATTAAAAAATTTTGTATTATTTTTTTAATCTAACAATTATTAGCAATGAATATCAAGACTTTATTTTTATTGATTTCTTTGTTTTTTATTACCTCTCCTATTTTAGCCGAGGAAATACAAAATTATGAAACAAGCATAACTATTAACACTGATGCGAGTATTAGTGTTCAAGAAAAAATACTCTATGATTTTGGTTTTTTACAAAGACACGGAATTTATAGAGACATTCCATATAAATATAATGCTCGAGGAGGAACATTCACTATTCAAATAAGTGATGTTTCTGTTTTAGATGAAACTGGAAATAAATATATTTTCACAACAAGTACGCAAAATAATGATTTTAAGATAAAAATCGGTGATCCTGATTCATATATATCTGGCCAAAAAACATATATTATTAATTATAAGGTTAAGAAAGCAATTAATTACTTTAGTGAACACGATGAATTATATTGGAATGCAATAGGAGGAAATTGGTTGATTGATATAAACAAATCTTTAATTAAAATAAATGTTCCTCAGTCTAGTGATATTACTTATGCTTGTTATTATGGTCAAATAAAAAGCACGACAACCTGCCCCATAAACAAAGAAGGAAACC
>DFZB01000045.1:0-2894 GCA_002382025.1 Patescibacteria group bacterium UBA4067
TAACTATTATTGGTATTCTTTCTGGTTTTCTTATTCTAAGATTTCAAGAATCAAACTATGAGGCAGAACTTTCAAGAGCCAAAGCATTTAGTTTGTCTGTTTTAATGTCATTACCAGTAGAAACTGTTTCAGAGTGGAAATTTGAGGGACCAATTTCAGCGGAATCTACTGCAACAGCAGATCATGTTAAAGACACATGGGGAGCTAATGACGGAACAGTTTATGGTACACCACTTGTAAAAGATGGTAATGATTGTATTTCTGGAAAATGTATATATCTTAACGGTAGTACAGACTATATTGGTTATGGTAACATTGATTTAAACATATTAAACATAATGACTGCTGCTGCATGGGTTAAGTTTAATAATTTAGATTATATTGGAAGTTCTGGTACCCTAAACACGATTTTTGCTAAAGGAACTCCCGACACTGCGCCAGGAGTTTCTTCCTCTGGTTTTTGGTTTTCTTATGATAATAGAAATAATAATTCTAGTTTTAGTTATACCTGTTTTGGCAATTCTAATGGTGGTTATTCTGGAGGAGGAAATAATTTTCCTTATTATTATAAATTCTCTAACAATAAATGGTATTATATTTTGTTTACTATAGATTCTTCAAGTAAAGGGAAGTTATACATTAATGGTTCACAGTTAGGAGCAACAAGAACATTTAGTAATCTTGTTTTGCTTAACACTACTAATAATTTTAATATTGGTGCGACATCAAACGCTTCTCACAAAATTAATGGTTTTTTAGATGAAATTCGTATTTTTAACGCAGCTTTAACGGTTTCTCAAATCAATCAAATGTATTTAGCTGGACTTGATAGTCTTTATTTAAGCAATCAAATACCTAAAGAAGAATACAATCAAAGATTAAGTGAATTAAAAATGAATTTAACAAAATATGAATAAAAAAATACTTGTTTCTTTAATAGTAGTTCTTTGTTTTGTGGTTGGTTTTTACTCTTATTTTCTAATGCCAGAGCAAATGGCTTCGCATTGGAATTTTAAAGGAGAGGCTGATGGTTATACATCAAGAGAGTTTGGGGTATTTTTCTTTCCCTTTCTTATATCACTAATAGCTTTGCTTCTTTTCTTTGTTCCTAAAATAGATCCATTAAAAAAGAATATAGAGAAGTTTAAAGATGATTATGAAATGTTTATTGTTTGGTTTACTGTTTTCTTTTTCTATTTATATGTTTTAACTCTTTTATGGAACATGGGGATTGCTTTTAACATGAACATGGTTCTAATGCCAGGTTTTGGATTATTTTTCTATTTTATAGGTAACTTAATTGAAAAAGCAAAAAGAAACTTTTTCATTGGAATTAGAACTCCTTGGACACTTTCTTCTGATAAAGTTTGGGACAAGACCCATCAATTAGGAGGCAAGCTTTACAAAACAATAGGAATATTAGCTTTTATTTCAATATTTTTCTCTGATTATGCTTTTTTCTTTGTTTTTATTCCCATAATTATCTTTTCAATATACTTGGTTTTTTATTCTTACTTTCAGTTTAAAAAAGAATCTTAAATCTAAAACATTAATTTTAAGAGGGGATTTTGGAATTGACAAAATATTAAATATGTCTTAAATTATTATTATCACTCAAAGGTCATAATTGCTAATTTTAATTATTAATTGTTATGAAATTAAAACCAATTTCAGATCATATTGTTATAGAGCCTCTTAAAGAAGAGGAAAAAACAAAAGGAGGAATTTTCCTTCCTCAAACTTCTGGAAAAGAAAAACCAGAACAGGGAACAGTTATTGCTGTTGGTCCTGGGAAAAAGACTTCTTCAGGAGAATTAATATCCATGGAAGTTAAAAATGGGGACAAGGTAATCTTTACTAAGTATGGTCCTCAGGAAATCAAGGTCGGAGATAAAGAATATTTAATTGCCAGTCAAGATGATATTTTGGCAATAATTGAATAAATATATGTCAAAACAAATATTTTATGGAGAAGAAGCAAGAGCTAAACTAAAAGCAGGAGTAGATAAATTAGCTGATGCAGTAACAATTACTTTAGGACCCAAGGGCAGAAATGTTGTTTTGGGTGAGAAATTTGGTTCACCAACAATAACTAATGATGGAGTAAGTATTGCTAAGGAAATTGAACTAGAAGACAAAGCAGAAAACATTGGTGCTGAAATAGTTAAGCAAGTAGCTGAAAAAGCTAATGATGCTGCTGGAGATGGTACCACTACTGCTACTTTATTAGCTCAATCATTAATCAAAGAAGGACTAAAGAATGTAACAGCTGGAGCTAATCCCTTGGCCATTAAAAGAGGATTAGAAAAAGGAGTTGAATTAGTGGTTTCTGAAATTAAAAAAATGTCTAAACCTATTTCAACAGAAGAAGATTATGCAAGAGTAGCTACAATTTCTGCTGAAGATAAAGATTTAGGAATATTAATTGCTAAAACAATTACTGAAGTGGGTAAGGACGGAGTTATTACTATTGAAGAATCAAAAACATTAGGAATGGAAAAGGAAATTGTAAAAGGTCTTGAATTTGATCAGGGATATATTTCTCCTTACATGGTTAGTGATTTAGAAAGAATGGAAGCAAAGCTAGAAGATCCATATATTTTAATCACTGATAAAAAGATTTCTGCGATTCAAGAAATCGTTCCTGTTTTAGAGAAAATAGTAGCCACTGGAGAAAAGAACATTGTTATTATCGCTGAAGATGTTGACGGAGAAGCATTGACTACTTTAATTGTTAATAAATTAAGGGGAGTGTTTAATGTTTTAGCTTTAAAAGCTCCTGGCTATGGAGATAGAAAAAAACAAATAATGGAAGATATTGCTATTGTTACTGGTGGACAAGTAATTTCTGAAGAATTAGGAATGAAAATTGAAAACATTGAACTAACTCATTT
>DFZB01000045.1:2955-6083 GCA_002382025.1 Patescibacteria group bacterium UBA4067
GGTGTAGCTGTAATTAAGGTTGGAGCAGCAACTGAAATAGAACAAAAAGCAAAAAAGCATAAAACAGAAGATGCTCTTGCAGCCACTAGAGCAGCTATTGAAGAAGGTATTGTTCCTGGAGGCGGAGTTGCTTTATTAAGATGTCAGAAAATTCTTAATGATTCTAACATTGAAGGAGAAGAAAGAATTGCAGTTAATATCTTAGAAAGAGTTTTAGAAGAACCAATTAGAAAGATTGCTCATAATGCTGGTAAGGACGGAGCTGTTATTGCTGCTGAAGTAAAGAAGCTACCCTTAAATCACGGATATAATGCTTTTGATGATAGATTCGAAGATTTTATGGAAACAGGAATAGTGGATCCAGCAAAAGTAGTAAGATCTTGTATTGAGAATGCAGTTTCTGCAGCTTCCATGCTTTTAACAACAGAATGTATTGTGGTTGAAAAACCAGAAGAAAAAGATTCTAATAAGCCGGAAATGGGTGGAGGAATGTATTAATTAAAACAGAGCTTAAATGCTCTGTTTTTATGTCTTGTAATTTAATTAATTTTTGCTATAATCAACTCAATGGAAAACAATATTATACTATTGATAATAGGAATTTTTATAGTCATAATTATTAATATTTTTTATTTATTCCATAGAATAAAGAATCAAACCAAAAAAGCAAAAAAAGAGTTTGAAGATTATTTAGAGAAAAAAATACAATTATTTCTTGCTTTTATTGAAGAAATTAAGAAATATGCTAAATTGACAAAAATAATTGAAAGTAATATCAAGCAAACAGTAGAAAGAATTAAAACAGCCAAGGGATTAAAAGAAAAAAAATCATTAAGCAAACAAATATCTTCTGTTGCTGATTCTATTTTCGAATCAATAAGTAGTCATTCTGATTTAGCTAAAAGGATAAAAGAAGATTTAAAAGAAATAGAGATTGGAATGGATTCTTTTAAGAATTTATGGTTAAATGTGATTGCTTTTTTTAAAAAAGACAAAAAAGAAGAGGTTTTTGAAGAAAAAAGAGTAAAGGTCAAAATTAAAAAGAAAAAATAAAATATAAAAACATGGAATTATTATATATCATTTTTGGTTTATTAGGGCTTATTGTTTTATGGGTTGTATTTGCATACAATTCTTTAATTGTTTTAAGAAACAGAGTTAAAGAAGCTTGGTCAGACATAGATGTTCAATTAAAAAGGAGATATGATTTAATCCCTAATTTGGTAGAAACAGTTAAGGGTTATGCTTCTCATGAGCAGCAAACATTTGAAAAAGTTATTCAAGCAAGAAACATGGCTATGAATGCTAAAGGAGTTAAAGAAAAAGGAGAAGCAGAAAATGCTTTAGCTGGAACATTAAAGACAATTTTTGCTTTAGCAGAAAGCTATCCTGAATTAAAAGCATCGGTTAATTTTCTAGAATTACAAAGAGAATTGAGTGATACAGAAAACAAAATTCAAGCTGCAAGAAGATTCTACAATGGTAATGTTATTCAATTAAACAACAAGGTTGAAACAGTTCCTACTAATGTTATTGCTAATATGTTTGGATTTAAATTAGCAGAATTTTTTGAAACAGAAGAAGGAGAAAAAGCAGTTCCTCAAGTAAATTTTAACAAGTAAAGACATGATGAATATTAAGAAAATAATAATCAAGCAAAGAAAAAAGAAAAGAAAAAAGCTTGGTAAAAAATTAAGTCAAAGAGATCAAAAAAGACTAGGTATTTTAAAGAAATAACATGGCAACCCTATATGCTCAAGCTGAATCAAATGTCAGAAGAACATGGTTTTTGATTACCGTGTTTTTTGTGTTTATTATCTTACTTGGTTGGTTTTTTAGCTATGTTTTTGATTCTGTTTCCATTTTATTTGTTGCTGTTATTGTCAGTATTTTAATGAGTGTTTCTTCTTATTGGTTTTCAGATAAGATCATTTTATCAATGACTAATGCTAAATTAATTGAAGCAAAAGAAAATCCAGAGATTTATAGGCTTGTGGAAAATCTTTGTATTGCTACGGGAATGCCCATGCCTAAAATATATATTTTAGAAAATGAAGTACAACCCAATGCTTTTGCTACTGGTAGAGATGAAAAGCATGCTGTTATTGCTTTTACCAGAGGATTATTAGATAAATTAGAAAAAAGCGAATTAGAAGGAGTAATTGCTCATGAATTAGCACACATAAAAAACAGAGACACACTTTTACAAACAGTAATAGTTGTTTTAGTTGGAGTTATTGTGATTGCATCAGACATGTTTCTAAGGTTTGGATTGTTTGGCAGAGGAAGTGGAAGAAAGGAGAATAACAATATTTTATTCTTGGTTCTTGGAATACTGGTTGCAATATTAGCTCCATTAATGGCAAGGATTATAAAAGCAGCACTATCAAGACAAAGAGAGTTTTTAGCAGATGCATCAGGAGCTTTAATGACTAGATATCCCGAAGGATTGGCTTCAGCCTTAAGAAAGATTTCTTCTGATTCAAGCCCAATGATTAAAGCTAATCATGCTAATGCTCATTTATTCATTTCCTCTCCATTTAGAGATTCAAAAAGNNTAGGAGAGGTGCTCCGAATGGTAAGGAACACGCTTGGAAAGCGTGCGCTCGTAAGGGCTTGCAGGTTCGAGTCCTGTCCTCTCCTCACGTAAAATTATTGAAAAATATTGGGATAATGATATAATAAAAATATATAGAAAGCCTATAACTTAAAATCATTATGATTATTTTTTGGATTATTGTTTTCATTATTTCTTTAATAGTGCTTGTCAAAGGAGCGGAGTGGTTAATTAATAGCTCGGAAAAAATAGGGCTTGCTTTGGGTCTTTCGCCCTTTGTTGTTGGTGTTACAATAGTTGCTTTGGGTACTTCTTTTCCAGAACTTGTTACTTCATTTTTCGCAGTATTTAAAGGAGTAACAGATGTTGTAACAGCTAATGCAGTTGGTTCTAATATTACTAACATTTTGTTAGTTATTGGTATTTCTGCTGTTATTGGAAAAAAACTATCTGTTACTAAGAATTTAATTGATATTGATTTGCCGCTTCTTTTAATTGGAACAACAATATTTTTAGGCATAGCATATGATGGAATAATTACTTTTGGAGAATCATTCTTAATGTTTGTTAC
>DFZB01000013.1 GCA_002382025.1 Patescibacteria group bacterium UBA4067
ATAACAAGGTCTCCTAAAAAGTTGACATCTTCATCTTGATCAGCTCTTATAACCCTTAGATACTTACTTTCTCCAATCAAACCTGTCCCTCCAATAATGTTTAGGAACTATTTCAAAGATAACATAAAAAAAAGAAATTGACAAAAAGAAAAAAATAAAATATCATATCAATAAAAATTGATATAGTTTTAAATAATTTACAACCATGCTTATAAAAACCACCAAATCAAAAAAAGATTTATTAAAAACAATTGGTTTTGTAAAAATAATCGGTGAAGAAAACCGATTAAAAATTATTAATTTTCTTAAAAAAGAAGAAAAATGTGTTTGTGATATCTGGAAACACCTTAATTTATCTCAAAATCTTACTTCTCATCATTTAAAGAAATTAAAAGATTTTAAATTAATTTCATCAAGACAAGAAGGATTAAGAGTTATTTACTCAATAAATAAAAAAAATATAAAAAATTATACAAAATTATTAAATAATTATTTAAATTCTTATGATTAATGGTAATATAAAAATACAAGTTTTAGGATCTGGTTGTCCAACTTGCAAAAAATTATTTGAACTTACAAAAAAAGCAGTTCAAGAGCTTGAAATTGAAGTAGATATTGAATATATAACGGATATGGAAAAAATTATAGAAATGGGAATTATGTCTTTGCCTGTTTTAACAATAAACGAAAAACCAGTTATAATTGGTTATTTGCCAGATATTAAAGAAATTAAAGATTTAATAAAGAATCATGAATAAAGTATTAATTTTTATTATTTTATTGCTTACCATTTTGTCCTTTTTAGTGTTTTCTCAAAACAAAAAAATCAATAAAATAGAAACGGAAGAAATTATAATAAAAACAAGAATTGCAGCGTGTCCAACTTATTATGAAATAATTAAAAATCTAGACTCTCTGTATTACGAAATTATTTTAACAAATTCAACAAGCGAAAGCATAAAACTTTTAGAAAGAGGTGATGTTGATGTAGTTTTTGGAGGAAGAACTCTTAGACCAGAAGAACCACAACTTGATTATAAAATAATAAAAGAGGGTTATTCTTTTTTAAGCGATAAAGAAATAATGATAAATGAAAACAATTTAAAAAATAACAAAATTTTTACAGATCTAGATATTGAAAAAATAAAAGAAAGCTTTGAGGTTAATGAAATATTTCAAGTTAATAATGTGTACGAACATATAAATAAAGGCGTTATAATTACTTCTTGGGAAAATACTGATTATTTAAAAGCAAAAATAGTTCATCTGCTAAAAAATAATGGTGAAAGAGTAGAACTATCAAGAAGGCCAACTATTTATTGCCCATTTTCTTGTGACAATCAAAAAATAACAAACTTAATCTTATCTTTAGCTTATGAAAAATAAAATAATTATTCCTACTTTTTTATTTATAATTGTCTTGTTTTCTTCTTTTTTTATTATAATGCAAGAAAAAAATGACGAACACTTAAAAACCGAAGAAATAATCGAACAAGAAAATGAATTAAATAACACTGACCAGGAAGAAATAAATAATACCAACGAAACAAACAATAAAAATCAAACTGAAAAAGAAATAAATAATACCCCCAAGGAAGAAGAATATAAAGAATTGATTCTTTTTTATGGAGATGGTTGTCCTCATTGCGTAATAGTAGAAAATTATCTTGAAGAAAATAAAATTAATGAAAAGATTTATTTCGTTAAAAAAGAGGTTTATTATAATCAAAATAATGCAAAAGATCTTCAAGAAAAAGCTAAAATTTGCGGATTACCCACTAATTCAATTGGCGTTCCCTTTCTTTGGAACGGAAAAGCTTGTTTACTTGGATCTCCAGATATTATAAACTTCTTTAAACAAATAATTAATAATTAATAATATGAAAAAAACAATTTTCTTATCTTTTTTAATAACTACTTTATTTTATGCAAAAAAAGCTTTAGCGGTTTGTCCTGTTTGTACTGTTGCTGTGGGCACTGGTGTTGGTTTTTCTCGCTTCATAGGAATAGACGACATAATTACTGGGCTTTGGATTGGTGGATTAATTGTTTCCATGATTACATGGACAGAAAATTGGCTTGAGAATAAAAACATTCGCTTTAAAGGAAGAATCTTTATTAATACTATTATATACTATTCTTTAATTATTATTCCACTTTATTATTCTAATATTATTGGTAATCCAATTAATACTCTGTGTGCTTGCGGATTAGATAAATTATTTTTCGGAATAATTATTGGCAGTTCAGCTTTTTGGTTCGGTGCAAGTTGGTATTTTTATCTTAAAGAAAAAAATAATGGCCACGCATATTTTCCTTTTCAAAAAGTCGTTATGCCCATTTCTCCTATTATCATTCTAAGTATAATTTTTTACTTCTTAACTAAATAATTATAAATAAAATTTATGGAAAAAAATCAAAATCCAATTAAAAATATCAATGAATTCATACAAAAAGTAGATGAAATGAAAAAACAGGATAAAATGGATTTATCTTCTGATCAAGATTTAAGTATTGCCATAATGAATCTAGTAAGCATCGAAGAGCATTTTTTCTTTACTGGTGCCAAACTTAAAAAAACAGAATATTATGACATGATTAAAGATGTCAGAGAAATGAGAAAAGAACTTCTTCAAAAAATTATCAAAGAATACGAAGGCGAGGTTTGGTGTATTTCTAAACATCTGCTTGCTGCTTCTATGAGACTAATGGAGGTTGGCACAAAACAATTAGGAATAGATAAAAAAGACGAAGCTTATGATCTTTTTAACAAAGCTTATGATCTTTATTCTCTTTTTTGGGGAATTAATATGAAACTTTTGAATATCGGGGATATTAAAAAAATTGATGAAAAAGCTTTGAATAAAAAAGATACTGAAAAAAAGGGGTTTATGGGAAAAATGAATGAATTGGTTAAAAAAGCCATTGATTGTTGTATAGAATAAATATGAATATATTTTATTCAATACAGTTGCTGTCTAACTGGCTTGTATATGATTTTTTAAAATTAAGCATTGATTCGCATATGGGTACTGCGATTAATTTTTTTATTTATGATTCTTTAAAAATAATAATTCTACTTTTAATCATTAACTATTTTATGGCTATTGTCAGATATTATCTGCCAATAGAAAAAATTAGAAATTTTTTAGCTTCAAGAAAATGGTATGGATTGGATTATTTCTTAGCTTCAATTTTTGGTGTAATTACTCCTTTTTGTTCCTGCTCTTCTATTCCTTTATTTATTGGTTTTTTAGAGGCTGGTATACCCCTTGGAGTCACATTGTCGTTTTTAATTACTTCTCCCCTAGTTAATGAAGTTGCTCTTGTTCTTTTTATCGGTTTATTTGGTTGGAAAATAACAGCCCTATATTTAATTTCTGCAATATTATTAGGAATAACCGCTGGCATCATACTAAACAAGTTAAAATTAGAAAAATATGTAGCTGACTATGTTTGGAAAATTAGAAGTCAGAAAAAGTCAATAACCATAAAAAAAGAACCTTTTTATTCCTTGTTAAACCATTTTTGGAAAGAAGGTTGGATCTTTACTAAAAAAATTATACTTTATGTTCTTTTAGGCATTGGTGTCGGTGCTCTTATTCATGGCTATGTACCAGCCGGATTCTTTGAAAAATATATTACAAAAGATAATCTTTTTGCTGTGCCAGTCGCAACAATTGTGGCTGTGCCAATGTATGCTAATACTGTTGGTGTTATTCCAATCATACAATCTCTTGTTGAAAAAGGCATACCATTAGGAACAGCCATGGCCTTTATGATGGCTGTGGTTGGTCTTTCTTTACCAGAAGCATTAATACTAAAAAGAGTAATGAAAACAAAACTTTTAGTCTATTTTTTTGGAATAACTACAATCAATATAATAATTATCGGCTACTTATTTAATTTTTTTATTAGCTAATTATTTATTATCTAATAAACATTTTAAACATCCACCCCAATAGACTAAAACTTTTTTGAGAATTATTTAATGAATTCTCTATTTCTAAGCTAGCTTGGTTAAGGGTCTGAATTTGCTCCATTAAAACTTCCTGATCTGCTTGATTAATAAGCTGATTTTTAATTTGATTTAATTGATTAGCTTGCTCTTGATTTTGTTCTAATAACTTTTTTGCACTGTTTATTTCAGAATAATTTGGTCCGATTATAAATCTCACCAATTGATTTCTATTTTGAATTTTAACCAAGCTCTCTTCTATTTTTTCTTGGTTCTGATTTTGAGCTTGAGCAATTGTTCTTACTTGTTCCCCAATTCCTTGGTTTCTTTCAGCTACTTGAAGCATTTCTTGAACAGCATTAGCAACCTGACTTCTTCTTTCTTGAGCATTAACCATCCCTGTTTTGTTTTGAGCTTGAACCTCTTCTTGTTCTTTATTCTTAATTTGATTATCTTTTCCTTGATTATTTATTTGATTTTGATTTTGAATCTCTTCACCATCTCCATTCTGTGACTGTTCTTCGTTGTTATAATTATTCTGATTTTCATTATTTTGAATTTGAGTTTGACTATTTTCTCCTTGATTATTATTTTGAGTCTGTTGTCCTACTTGATTATTATTAGCACTACTACCTTGTTTTGCCACAACAAAAGTATTGGTTGCAACAAATAAAAATATTATAAGAGGTAGTATTAAAAAGTTTTTATTCATATTTTTATTGTTTATTATTATTAATATTATTATATCAAGTATATTTTAAAATGTAAAACCTTCCGTTTCTAGGGAAGGCTTGTTTGTGGACCCAAGGAGATTCGAACTCCTGACCTCCTCTTTGCAAAAGAGGCGCGCTACCAACTGCGCCATGGGCCCATTGTGTGGGTATGCCTGGACTCGAACCAGGGACCTCGTCATTATCAGTGACGCGCTCTAACCAGCTGAGCTAATCGCCCACATTTGTGGATTATTTTTATAAAAAGTTCTTGGTGGAGTAGTTTGGACTTTCGCCCATTCTACCCCGTATGGTGGAGCGTCGGGGACTCGAACCCCGGACCCCCTGCTTGCAAAGCAGGTGC
>DFZB01000004.1:0-5642 GCA_002382025.1 Patescibacteria group bacterium UBA4067
CCTGTTTTTAAAAAAGCAGAAAATATTTATAAAAAAGAAGAGAAGGTAGAAGTTTCTTTGGCTAAGAATATTAATGAAGATTCTAGGCAAAGATTAGAAGAAAAAATACAAAACACTCTTAAAGAAAAGAAAGAAATAACTTATTCTTTAGATGAAGGTCTTTTGGGAGGATTTAGATTAAAAACAAAAGACATCTTTATCAAAGCCTCTTTAAAAGATGTTTTGATAAAGATAAAAAAGAACTATGGACTTAATAGAACAATTTAAACAACAACTAAAAGGGTTAGAAATTAGCCCTGAATTAGAAGAAACAGGAGAAGTTATTGAAGTTAAAGATGGTGTGGTTAAGCTTTCTGGATTAAAAAATGTAGAGAATTTTGAGCTTATTGAATTTGAAGAAACAGGAATTTTAGGATTAGTTCTTAATCTAGAAGAGTATGAGATCGGAGCAGTAGTTTTAGGAGAAAGTAGAAACATTAAAGAGGGAATGATTGCAAAAAGAACTAAAAAAGTTTTTTCTATTCCTGTTGGAAATTCTCTTTTAGGCAGAGTTATTGACCCACTAGGAAGACCCATTGATGGAAAAGGAGAAATAAAAGGAGAAGAATATTTGCCAGTAGAAAGAAAAGGACCGGGAGTTATTGACAGAAGTCCTGTTTCAGAGCCAATTCATACCGGAATTAAAATGGTTGATGCTTTAATTCCAATTGGTAGAGGACAAAGAGAATTAATTATTGGTGATAGAGGATTAGGAAAAACTGCTGTAGCAATTGATGCAATCATTAATCAGAAAAAAGAAAAAAATAGACCATACTGTATTTATGTTGCTTGCGGACAAAAGAAAAGCAAAATAAAAAGATTAATTAGTACACTAGAAAAAGAAGGAGCAATGGAATATACAGTGGTTGTTTGTGCAGCTGCTGATGATCCAGCTAGTTTTATTTATCTAGCTCCTTTTACTGGCGCGACTGTAGGAGAATTTTTTAGAGACAACAAAAAAGATGCTTTAGTTGTTTATGATGATTTAACAAAACAAGCTTGGGCATGGAGAGAAATTTCATTGGTTTTAAGACGTCCACCTGGTAGAGAAGCATACCCAGGAGATGTTTTTTATCTTCATTCTCGTTTATTGGAAAGAGCAGCTAAACTTTCACCCGAAAGAGGAGGAGGTTCTTTAACAGCATTACCAATTATTGAAACGCAAGCTGGAGATATTTCAGGATATATTCCTACTAATGTAATTTCTATTACTGATGGGCAAATCTTTTTAAATTCAACAATGTTTAAAAAAGAACAAAAACCAGCTATTGATGTTGGAACATCTGTTTCAAGAGTAGGATCAGCCGCTCAATTAAAGGCAATGAAAAAAGTTGCTGGACGTTTAAAGCTTGATCTAGCTCAATTTCAAGAACTTGAAAGATTTTCCGAATTTACTGAAGAATTAGACCCTCAGACAAAAAAAACAATTGAAAAAGGAAAAAGAATTAGAGAATTATTAAGACAAAAAGATTTAGATCCAATGCCTTTTGAAAAAGAGGTAGTTGTTATTTTTGCTGGTGTTAATGGAGAATTAGAAGATATTTCTTTGAGTAATATAAAAAGCTTTGAAAAAGATTTAATGCAAGAAATTGAAATTAATTACAAGGAGATATTGATTGATATTAAGGAAAAAGAAGACATTTCAGAAGAAACACAGAAAAAATTATTAGAAGCAATTAAAAAAATTAAAGATAAATATGGATCTAAGGGAAATTAAGGGAAAAATATCTTCAGTTAAAAATATTTCTGAGCTTACTTCTGCCCTAGAAACTTTTTCAGCTTTAAAAATGAGAAAAACTCAAAAGAGATTTTTAGATTCAAAACCCTTTGCTCAAGAATTAGCTAGTATTTTTAAAAAATTAGAAAAAGTTTTAATAGAAGGCAAATCAGTATTTTTAGAAAAAAGAAAGATTAAAAAAATATTAGTTTGTGTGGTTGCTTCTGATAGAGGATTTTGTGGTTCTTTCAATAATAATTTAATTAGATTTGCCAATAAAGAAATTGAAGAAATTGAAAAACAAGGAGAAATAGAAATAATGCCCATTGGTAAAAAAGCTATTAATTCTTATAAGAAAAAAGGAGAGTTTACTTATAGTTTTTCAGGAATTGGTGATTACTGGAAGTTTACTCAAACAAAAGAAATTGCAGAATTGTTAATCAAGTTATTTTTAGAAAATAAGTATCAAAAAATATACTTATCTTATACTCATTTCTTTTCTTCGTTTATCCAAAAACCTACATTGGTTCAATTATTTCCTTTAGAGAAAGAAACATTCGATAATTTTATTAAGAAAGAAGATGTTAAAGAAAAGGCAGATTATTTATTAGAACCATCTCCAAGCGAAATACTTAATGAAATAATCCCAGTTTTTATTCAATATTTAATTTATCAATTTATTCTTTCAGCTAATACGTCAGAACATTCAGCAAGAATGATGGCTATGAGAAGCGCTTCTGATAATGCCAAAGGACTATTAGAAGAATTAAGACTGGATTATAATAAAGCAAGACAAGAACAAATAACTTCAGAGGTTTGTGAAATATCATCAACCAAAGAAGCAATGGAATAATAATTAATAATATTATATTATGGCAAAAATTATACAAATTATCGGACCAGTAGTCGACGTGGAATTCGAAGAAGGCAAAGTGCCACAACTTTTTAATGCATTAAAAGTAAAAGAAAAAGGATTGGTGTTAGAAGTAGAGCAACAACTAGGAGAAGGAAAGGTTAGATGTTTAGCCATGGGTCAAACCGAAGGACTGAAAAGAGGAGATATTGTTGAAGACACAGAGTTTCCCATTAAGGTTCCTGTTGGAAAAGGTTCTTTGGGCAGAATTTTAAACGTATTAGGAGAGCCAATCGATGAAATGGGAGAAGTAAAAACAGAACTAAAAGAATCAATTCATAACAAGGGACCAGAGCTAAAAGAGCAGAGAGATGAAATAGAGATTTTAGAAACAGGAATTAAGGCTATCGATTTATTGTGTCCAATGGCCAAAGGAGGAAAAGTAGGATTATTCGGTGGGGCAGGAGTTGGTAAAACAGTTTTAATCCAAGAATTAATTACTAATATTGCAAAAGTTCATCAAGGATATTCTGTGTTTGCTGGTATTGGAGAAAGATCAAGAGAAGGTAATGATATTTATCGTGAAATGAGTGAATCAGGAACAATGAAAAATACTTGTTTAGTGTTTGGTCAAATGAATGAGGCTCCTGGTGTAAGATTTAGAGTTCCTTTTACTGCTTTGACCATTGCTGAATATTTCAGAGATAAAGAAAACAAAGATGTATTATTGTTTATGGATAATATTTTTCGTTTTGTTCTAGCTGGTTCCGAGGTGTCAGCTTTATTGGGAAGAATTCCTTCTCAAACAGGATACCAACCAACTCTTTCTTCAGAAGTAGGGTTACTACAAGAAAGAATTAGTTCTAATAAAAATGGATCAATTACTTCAGTTCAAGCTGTTTATGTTCCAGCTGATGATTTAACTGATCCGGCTATTGTGGCAACGTTTTCTCATTTAGATTCTTCTTTGGTGTTATCTCGTGCAATTGCATCATTAGGAATTTATCCAGCTGTTGATCCATTAGAATCGAATTCATCATTATTGAATCCAAGAATAGTTGGAGAAAGACATTATGAAGTAGCAAGTAGCGTAAGAAAAATATTGCAGAGATATAAAGAATTACAAGATATCATTGCTATTCTAGGAATTGAAGAATTGGCAGAAGAAGATAAAATTGTTGTAAGTCGTGCAAGAAAAATTCAAAAGTACTTATCTCAACCATTTTTTGTAGCAGAAATATTTAGCGGAATTCCTGGTAAATATGTTAAAGTTGAAGAAACAATCGAAGGATTTGAAAACATTGTTTCAGGAAAACTAGATCATTTAAGTGAAGACGCATTTTACATGAAGGGTAATATTAATGAAGTTCAATAATGAAAATAGATATTTTAACACCAGAAAAAAAAGTATTTGAAGGAGAAATAGAAGCCATTAATCTTCCTACTCCTTTAGGGTTTATAACAATTTTACCTCATCATATTTCTTTTTTGTCTGCTGTTTCCAAAGGAAGAATAAAAATTAAAACTCTTGATAAAGAAAAGATTATCTATTCCTACGGAGGAATAATAGAGGTTTTCAAAAATAAAGCAGTGCTTTTATTAAGAAGATACGAAGAATAAAGCAAGAGGGTAAATCTTCTTGTTTTTTTAACAAAAGAATCAGCAAGACGTAGAACAGAAGCAAGAATTATTCTTACTTTCATTAGACATTATGATATCGTGATACTATATTTCATATAAGCATAGTTGTTTTTGGAATAGGATATTACAGCTTGCATACATATTACACTTTTTGAGAGTGTAAATATATGGCAGTTTATCATTATGTTTACCGTAAACATACAGGTGCTTGACAACATCAAAATTATATGAAATAATGATATCATAATTTACATAAATATGATTACTAGAACCATACAAAAAAAGATAGAAAATGAGTTATTTAAGGGTAAAATAATTGTAGTTTATGGTGCTAGGCAGGTTGGGAAAACAACGCTTGTTAAAAAAATTATAGAAAATTTTAAAGGCAAGAGCAGCTATTTCAGCTGTGAAAATTTATCAGTTCAAGAAGCTTTGTCCAAGCCAGAACCAAAGACGTTAAAACAGTTTTTAGGAGACGCAGAAATTATTATTCTTGATGAAGCTCAAAAAATAGAAAATATAGGATTAATTCTCAAGGTTTTAATAGACACTTATCCTAAAATGCAAATCATAGCGACTGGTTCATCTTCTTTTGACTTGGCCAATAAGATTAATGAGCCTTTGACTGGCAGAAAAATAGTCTTTAAGTTGTATCCTCTTTCTTTACAAGAAATAAAAGAAAGCAAAGACGCTTTTGAAGTACAAGCTTCTTTAGAAAGAATATTAAGATTTGGACTATATCCTGAAGTTTTTTCTTTGAGCGACGAAGAATCAATCAAAAAACTTGATGAGATAGCTTCTAGTTATTTATTTAAAGATGTTTTAAGTTTTGAAGGAATTAAAAAATCTAGCGTTTTAATAAAGCTATTACAGCTTTTGGCTTTACAGGTTGGAAATGAGGTAAGTTATAATGAAATAGCTAACAAGCTAAACATTAATAGAATTACAGTTGAGAAATATATCGACATACTTGAGCAGTGCTTTATTATTTTTAAATTAAGCGCTTTTAGCAGGAATTTAAGAAATGAAATATCAAGATCAGTTAAAGTTTATTTCTATGACCTAGGCATTAGAAACGCCCTGATTAAGAATTTTAATTCATTGAGTATAAGGAACGATGTTGGCGCTTTATGGGAAAATTTTTGTATTATAGAAAGAATGAAGAAAAATCACTATAATGATGTTTTTGCTAATTACTATTTTTGGAGAAATTATGCTCAAAAAGAAATTGATTTTATTGAAGAAAGAGACGGCAAATTATTTGTTTTTGAGATTAAATGGGGCAAGGAATTAAAATTTCCCCCAAAAGAATTTTTAGAAACCTATAAAGATTCAAAATACCAGACAATTAACAGAGATAATTATTGGGAATTTTTAATTAAATAAATTTTT
>DFZB01000004.1:5756-10547 GCA_002382025.1 Patescibacteria group bacterium UBA4067
TTCTAATATGGGCGTTAATGGCTATCCAGTAACTCCAGACCAAGGCTCTGGTTCAAGAGCAACTTGTTGTCTTGGAATAGGAGATACGAACTGTTCAGCTATTGAAACCGCCATAGGGGGAACCATTCCCAAAGACCCTTCATATACAGGAACCAACAAGGAATGGTGCTATTTCTATAAATCAGACGGAATTACTTTTGACATTTACGCTAAACTTGAAGGAGAGGGCACTATTTCTCTTTCAGAATCAACAGTTACAGCAAAGAAAAAAGGTACAACTGATGGCTGTGAATCTGGCTGGATTAATACAGGATTGGGATTTTGTGTTATGCAATACGAAGCAAAGTGTCCAGAAGGAGATGATATTGGAAGTGATGGCTGTGCTTATGCGGTTTCAAGGTCAGGAGGAACTCCTTGGACTAATATTTCTCAAATTAATGCAGCTGTGGCATGTAAAGCAATTGGTGCTCACTTAATCAACAATGCTGAATGGATGGCAATAGCCAGGGACATTGAATCAGTGGGGACAAACTGGACAGGCGGAAGCGTTGGTTCAGGCGTTCTTAAAAGAGGAAACGTAGGAGATACTGTAACAGGAAATTACAATGGAGCTGATCCAGAAGCAGGAGTAACTAATTCCTTGGCTACACTTTATTTGTCTAATGGACAAACCATCCACCACTTCTCTGGTAATGTCTGGGAATGGGTGGATTATACTATTGGAACAGGTTCTGCTCCTAGCCAGCAACCTCAAGCTCCAACATCAGCTTGGGCAGCATTAAATAGCAAAGATGTAACAAATTGGGGAACTGTTTTTGGCTATGACAATGTTGGTCCAAAAAATAAGAATTACGGCACTACCAGTTATGGTGCTGGTGCTATTTGGTATAATAATACCGACGTAGCACTTCGTGCCCTCAGACGGGGTGGCACTTGGGACAGCACTTCCCATGCCGGGGTCTTTGCGTTGAGTTTGGGCAGTTCGCCCACGAACACGGGCACGCACCTCGGCTTCCGTTGTGCCCGGTAGTCATTTCAACCACTCTAATAATCTAACGTTTTCTGTCCCTCAAAGGGACAGAAAACAAAGGACTATTAAAGGTTGATTTGGAAAGATCGAAAAATTAAAGAAATACAAAAACAATAAAAGGAAAAGTAATATTATATAAAACAATGGCAGGACATAACGATCTTATTGTATTTCAAAAAGCATATGATCTTGCTTTGTGGCTCTATCCGATTGTTGGAAGATTTCCTAAAAACCAAAGATTTGTTTTAGGCGAGCAAATTGAAAATGAAATGATTAATATATTAACAGAAATAATTGAAGCAAACAAAGAGAGTGGAATGAAAAGAGGAGAGATACTTAAACAAATTAGCATAGATTTAGATAAATTAACGATTCTTTTTAGAATGGCCAAGGACTTAAAATTTATTAATATTAAAAAATATGGATTTTTTGCTGAAAAAGCAGTAGAGATTGGAAAGCTTTTAGGCGGCTGGCAAAAAACATTGGTTTAATGCTTTTTGATAAGGGGTAAAATCGCATAACGACTTATGTTTATTCGTGCCCTCAAACGGGGTGGCAATTGGAACAACACTTCCAATGCCGGGGTCTTTGCGTTGAATTTGAACAATTCGCCCACGAACACGAACACGAACATCGGATTCCGTTGTGCCCGGTAACTAGTTACCAAAGCTGGAACATCTTTTTTAAGGAAAAGGTGTCAATGCAAAATGGCTACTGATTTTATTCCTTCCCAAGTAGGTTTAACCAAAAGGGAAAATATTAAGCCCATATCCCTGGTTAGTTTTAGTAGTATTGTACGAAACATCTGGCCAGGGTTAATAGGCGAAGCAAAAATGAAAAGAAAAGGAAATTTATTTGACAGAGTTTGTTCTTTTGAGAATATCCATCTCGCATATTTAAAAGCCAGAAAAGGAAAAAGATTTAAAAAAGACGTTCTTTCTTTTTCGTGTGAGCTAGAAAAGAATTTAATTTTAATTAAAAAAGATTTAGAGGAGCAAACATACAAACATGGGAGATATAAAGAATTTATTGTCCAAGACTCAAAAAAGCGTTTAATCAGAGCGCCTCTTTTTAAAGATAGAGTTGTTCATCATGCTTTATGTAACATTATTGAGCCAATCTTTGAAAAATCTTTTATTCTTGATTCTTATGCTTGCAGAAAAAATAAGGGAGTTCACAAAGGAATTAAGAAATTAAAAGTATTTTTAAAAGACAATAAAGATGAGTATTGCTTGAAATGTGATATTTCAAAGTATTTTGATAGTATCAATCAAAATATTCTTTTAAAAATAATTAAAAATAAAATCAAAGACCAAAAAGTGATTTGGTTTATTGGTGAGATAATTAATTCTTTTAATCAAGAAACAAGAATAGGTATTCCTATAGGCAATCTTACTTCTCAATTATTTGCTAATATTTATTTAAATGAATTAGACCAATTTGTTAAGCATAGCTTAAAACAGAAGAAATTTATCCGCTACATGGATGATTTTTTGATTTTAGGCAATAAAAAAGAATTGCAAGAAATAAAAGAAGATACGAGATCTTTTTTAGAAAGAAAACTTCATTTGCATTTTAATTCTAAAAAAGCCGAAGTTTTTCCTATTTTAAAAGGAATAGATTTTTTAGGATATGTAATATTCAAAGAATATATTTTATTGAGAAAGAGTACAATCAAAAGATTGTTAAAAAAATTAAAGAGAGACTTAAGTCAGGAGGGGAATCAATACAATGCATGGTTTTCTTATGCTAAACATGGGAATGCATATTTTTTAAGGGAAAAACTTGACGTATTCCCTTAATTGATATATATTTAGGGGAATATGATCCCCTAAATTAAAGAAACATGGACAATTTAATACAAAGAACAATTAAAAAACAAATAGAAGATAAGCTTTTTAAAGGAAAGGTCATTATTCTGTATGGTGCAAGACAAACAGGAAAAACAACCATTGTTAAGCAAATACAAATGAAAAATCCTGATGTTTCTGTTTATTATAATTTTGATGAACCAGATATTCGTAAAGACTTTCAAGATGTTACATCTGATTATCTTAAGAAAATAATAGGAGACAAAAAGATTGTCATTTTTGACGAAGCTCAAAGGATTAAGAATATAGGAATCACTTTAAAATTATTGGTTGATAATTTTAAAGAAATTCAAGTAATCGCAACAGGATCTTCTTCTTTTGATTTGGCGAATAATATATCAGAACCTTTGACTGGTAGAAAGTATGAATTTTATGTTTATCCTTTTTCTTTGGAAGAATTAAATTCAGAAAAAGATAAATTAAAAATAGATAGGCTTTTGGAGAATAGAATGATTTATGGTTTGTATCCTGAGGTGGCACTGAAGTCTAAAGAAGAACAGCAAGAGACGATTAAAAACATTACAAAAAGTTATTTATATAAAGACGTTCTTCAGTATCAGAAAATAAAGAACCCCGAAATTTTAGAAAAACTACTTCAAGTTTTAGCTCTTCGAATAGGCAATGAGGTTTCGTATAATGAAATTTCTAATGCATTAGATATAGACAAAAAAACAGTAAGTAATTATGTAGAAATTTTAAAAAAAGCTTTTATTGTTTTTGACTTAAAGCCTTTTAGTAGAAACATAAGAAAAGAGATTAAAAAACTAAGGAAGATATATTTTTTTGATTTAGGAATTAGAAACGCTTTAATAAATAATTTTAATCCATTAGAATTAAGAAACGACAAGGGCGAAATCTGGGAGAATTTTATAATAAGTGAAAGAGTTAAATTAAACAGTAATCATAAAATAGACTGTAATGTTTATTTTTGGAGGACTCACGAGAAAAAAGAAATTGATTATATTGAAGAAAAAGGAGGAAAGCTTTATGCTTTTGAAATAAAATGGAATAAAGGTAAGATTGGAGGAGCAAGAGAATTCATAGAGGAGTATAAAAATTCAGAATTTAAAGAAATTAATAAAGATAATTATCAAGAATTTATTTTATGAAAACAAAAGAAATATTTGATTTAGGAATACAAATGGGTATTAATACTGACTTTAGAGGAAAAGATGGTGTTAGCAAATTTCTAGAGAGGAAAAGAAAAAAGTATGAATCTTTAAATGAAAAAGCAAAGATTGATTTTGATTTAGAAATATTAGACAATCCATATTTAGATTCAAGAATACATAATATTTCAGAAGATAAAGAAATTAAGAAAATAATGGCTGGAATTGATGTTGATACATCTGAATTATTATTAACAAAACAAATTGGAGTAGATTTGGTGATAGGACATCATCCAATTGGTAGAGCTTTGGCTAATTTAGCTGATGCAATGGAATTACAAAGCGATGTTTTAAATTATTATGGCGTACCAATTAATATTGCTGAAAAATTAATGTCTGTTAGGATAAGCGAAGTGGCTAGAGGAGTTAATGCTTCTAATCATAACAAAGTAATTGATGCATCCAAATTACTAAACATTAATTTTATTAATCTTCATACTCCGGCAGACAATCTAGTGGCAAATTATTTGAAACAAATAATTGAAAAAGAAAATCCAGAAAGAGTAGAAGATTTAATAGATTTATTAAAAAATATTCCCGAGTATAAAGAAGCAATGAAAATTAATGCTGGCCCTAAGATTTTTTCAGGAAGTGGAGAAAGTAGATGTGGTAAAATTGTTTTAACCGAAATAACTGGAGGAACAGAAGGATCCCCTAAGTTGTATGAGAAAATGGCTCAAGCTGGGATAGGTACTGTAATAGGAATGCACATGTCAGAAGA
>DFZB01000004.1:10624-15172 GCA_002382025.1 Patescibacteria group bacterium UBA4067
TATCCTAATTTTTTGTAATATCCTCTTACCCCTACACCAGAAATAACAGAGATTTTATTAATCTTATGTTTTTTTGTTATTTTTTCTGCCTCTTCAATTAATTTCTTACCCAATCCTTTATGTTGGGTTAAGTCTTTTTTTTCATTAATAGACAATGCTTGGCCATAGGTATGAAGCTCCCTTATAATAGAATGATTATTATAAATTCTTAACCTTAAAAGAGAATAAATATGTTTTCTCTGCTTATCTTCAAAAGAAAGAAATATTTCTTCTCCTTGAGATGCATTATATTTTTCTTTAAAAAGATAAAGTTTTTCTTTTATATTTATGTCTTTTATTTCTCTGCACCTGATGCATTGGCATTGCCAATTTTCATCTTCGATTTCTTTATTAATAAATTGTCTTAAATTAGAAGTTTTAGATCCTCCCTCAATAATTAAATTTGCAGGAATGTCTCTAATGATTCTTTCAATTCTTACATATTTAGGAATAATACGTTTTATTTCTTTTATTGTTTTAATTAATATTTTTTCAGAATATGGCTTATATTTCTTTTTAAGATAAATTTTATATAAAGGAGATTCTTTAACCAAAGCACAAGGATATATTTTAATATAATCTGGTTGAAAATCTTCATTAGAAAATAATTCTTCAAACATTTTTATATCTTTACTTGGTGTAGACCCTGGTAAATTAAGCATCATTTGATAAGCTACCTTGAAGCCAGCATTTTTTAATAATCTAGTTGCTTTAATAGATTGCTCTATATCGTGTCCTCTTTTTGAATTTTTAAGTATTTCATTATATATGCTTTGAATTCCTAATTCTATTTTTGTGGCTCCCAAGTATCTCATTTCTTCAATTTCTTTTTTATTAATAAAGTCAGGTCTTGTTTCAAAAGATAATCCCACAATTCTGTGTTTAGCAGATTCATTTTTCTTTTTAGCTATTTCTATGGTTTTACTTATTTTATTATTACAAGCATCAAAACATTTTTTGATAAACCATTTTTTATATCTTGTGTTATAGTATGACCAAGTTCCTCCAATGACTCTCAGATCTATTTTTTCTGTAGGATGCCCAGACATTTCTAAAACTTCTATTCTTTTTTTAACCTGAGTATATGGATTAAATTTTAATCTTTTTGCTCTTTCTACCGCTGGTTCACCAGACAAATAGCTTTTGGGTATGCCTTTTTCATTTGGACAAAAAATGCATTCGCCCGGACATTTATATGGTTTGGTTAAAACAGAAACATTCACTACGCCAGATAGAGATCTTACAGGTCTGGTTTTTAATAATTTTTCTATTTTATCGTTTCTTTCAATGCTTTTTTTCTTAATTAATGTATGATATGATTTTAATAAGCTAATATTGCTTGGATGGATACCGCCAATTTTTCTTTTAACCCAGGCTAAATCATCAGGTTTTTCAGCCTTAACCTCAATAAGCTTTTTAATTATTAATTCATTAATATTCATGGATTCTAAACACATAATAGACAAATTAAAGGAAGATTACAATAACATTGCTTTGAAATATTCGCAAGTGAGAAGTAAAGATTGGAAAGAAATGGATTTTTTATTTGAAGCTCTTTCAGAAAATGACAAGGTTCTTGATTTGGGTTGTGGTAATGGAAGATTCTATCCTTTATTTGAAAAAAGAAATGTTGATTATTATGGAATTGATTTTTCTTCTAACATGATTCAAATTGCTAAAGAAAAATATCCTTTAGGAAAATTTTGGGTAGGAACAGGGTTTGATTTAGTTTTTGAAAATGATTTTTTTGACTACGTTTATTCTATTGCTGTTTTACATCATGTTCCTTCTGAAAAATTAAGGAAAAGTTTTTTAAAAGAAATAAAAAGAGTTTTGAAAAACAAAGGAATTATTGTTTTAACGGTATGGGATTTAAAAGAAAAGAAAGCTAACATTAAAAATAAAAATATTTTATTGCCTTGGTATGGAGCAAAAGATTGTTATTTTTATAGTTTTGATTTAAACGAATTAGAAAAATTAGTTATTGAAGTAGGGTTGAAAATTATAGAAAAAGGAGAGATAATGGTAGGACAAAGGCCGTATAATAATTTTTATATAATTTGTCAAAAAAATGATTAACAAGAAATATAATATTGTTGTTTCTGGAGCAGCTGTTTTAAAGCCTTGTTCTCCAAATGTTAAAGAAATATCAAAAGAGTTGGGCAGGGAAGTAGCAAAAAGAGGGCACACATTAGTTACAGGAGCTACATGCGGAGTTCCTTATTACGCTGCTTTGGGATGCAATGAAGCAGGAGGATTTAATATAGGTTTTTCTCCAGCATCAACTGAAAAAGAACACTTAAAAAAGTATAAACTACCAATAAAGGTTTTTGATATAATGATTTATACTGGAGGAGATTATACAGGAAGAGACGTGTTAATGACAAAATCAGCCGATGCAGTTATTATTGTTTGCGGGAGAATCGGAACATTGCATGAATTTGCAACAGCAATTGAGTCCAAAAAACCAGTAGGAGTTCTTGAGGGAACAGGAGGTACGGCTGATAGAATAAGAGGATTGATAGCAGGAGTATATAGTAGGGTTTCTAAAACCATTGTTTTTGAAAGTGATCCAGATATTTTAGTTAAAAGATTGATAGAGATAGTTGATAAAAATAAAAAGTATAATTCTGGTTTAATTAAAAAGTAATATGAAAATAATTACTAAAAAGAAAACAATTAAAAAAGCAAAAAGAGTTGGCAAAATTACTCATTATTTTGGAAAAATAAAAGTTGGCGTAATTAAATTATCAGATTCATTGTCTATCGGAGATGAAATTATAGTTAAATCTAAAACAGAAGAAAGATTTAAACAAAAAGTTTCATCAATTGAGGTTGATGGAAAAAAAATTAAAAAAGCAAAAAAAGGACAAAGTATTGGTTTAAAAATGAAAGACAAGGCAAGAGAAGATTATTTGGTTTTTAAAGTATGAAATTTATAGCTGATTTTCACATTCATTCTAAATATTCAAGAGCCACAAGCAAAAGTACTGATTTAGAAAACATTGCTCGTTTCGCAAAAATTAAAGGAGTTGATGTTATAGGAACAGGAGATTTTACTCATTATCTATGGATTAAAGAAATAAAAGAAAAATTAGAGCCTTGTGGAAAAGGTATTTTTTGTCTTAAAGGGGATCCATCTTTAAAATTCATTTTAACAACAGAAATTAGTTGTATCTATACTAAAAAAAACAAAGTAAGAAAAATACATGTTATTGTTTTTGCTCCTTCGATTGAAATAGTTGAAGAAATTAATTTAAAGCTTGATAGTATTGGAAATATTCGTTCTGATGGAAGACCAATATTAGGAATAGATGTCAAAGAATTGCTTAAGATAATAATGAATATTTCTTCTGATTGTTTTTTTGTTCCAGCCCATTGCTTAACTCCATGGTTTTCTATTTTTGGCTCTAAGTCTGGATTTGATTCTATCGAAGAATGTTTTGAGGAACAATCTCATCACATTTATGCTTTAGAAAGCGGATTATCAGCAGATCCTTCAATGATATGGAAGATTCCTGATGGAAGAAATTTATCTATAATTTCCAATAGCGATGCTCATAGCGGAGAAAAAATAGGGAGAGAGGCCAATGTTTTTGATACAAATATTGATTATTATTCAATAATTGAAGCAATCAAATCAAAGGATCCCTCTAAGTTTCTTTATACAATAGAGTTTTATCCAGAAGAAGGAAAATATCATTATGATGGACATAGGTTATGTGATATTAGTTTAAGCCCAGAAGATTCAAAAAAATATAATGAAATATGTCCTAGGTGTGGTAAACCTTTAACAATAGGAGTTTTAAATAGAGTTGAAAAATTAAGCAACGGAGATTGTTTTAAAAATAACATTCCTTTTAAAAAAATAGTTCCATTAAAAGAGATTATTGCAGAATGTGTTGGTGTTGTTGGAGTAAACAGCAAATCAGTTCAAAAAGAATATGACAAATTAATCAATTCTTTTAAATCAGAATTTAACATTCTTTTAAATATTCCTTTAGACAATATCGAAGATAAAATTATTAGAGATGGAATAAAAAGAGTAAGAAGTGGAGAATTAAATATTGCACCAGGATTTGATGGAGAATACGGAAAAGTAAGTATATTTTCTGAGGTAAAAAAAATCCAAAAAGTTTCTCAAAAAATACTATTTTAAATAAATGTTTTTATTAATATTGTGTTCTTCTAACGTTTTAGAAAAAACAGTTTCTTTGTTTGGCTTAGAAAGGTAATACCAATAATTATTTTCAATGGGATAAATTGCAGCCTTAATGCTTTCTATTCCAGGATTACATATTGGTCCTAATGGTAAACCTCTGTATTTGTATGTATTGTATAAAGAATCAACTTTAGTGTCTTCAATCGAAATTCTTGTTTTGTGTTCTTTTAGAGTATAAAGAATAGTAGCATCAACTTGAAGTGGCATTTTAATATCAATTCTTTTCCACAATATTCCAGAAACGATTCTTTTATCTTCATAGGTTATTACTTCTTTTTCAATTAACG
>DFZB01000057.1 GCA_002382025.1 Patescibacteria group bacterium UBA4067
TTGTGTTATGCAATACGAAGCAAAGAATGTAGGAGGCATTGCTATTTCTCAAGCAGAGTTAACTCCTTGGCATACAATTAGTCAAACCCAAGCTCAAGCAGCTTGCAAAGCAATTGGTGCTCACTTAATCAACAATGCTGAATGGATGGCAATAGCGAGAGATGCAGAATCAGTTTCTTTAAATTGGAATGGATCTGTAATGTATAGGGGGCACACTGACAATGTTCCTGCTAATTCTTTAGCCTCAGACGGAGTTGATTCGTATTATGGAACAGGACAATCTTTTCCTTCTGAACAGAGAAGAACCTTAATTTTATCTAACGGACAAATTATCTGGGATTTTGCTGGCAATGTTTGGGAGTGGGTTGATTACACAATTCTAACCACGGAAATGCCTACTCCTAGAACAGGCTGGTTAGAATTCAATCAAATCACAAATTGGGGCACTAATTTAGGCTATGACAATGTTGGACCAAAAGATAAAAGTAAAATCGGAAATAATGGCGTAGGCAGAATTTATGCTGACCCCGACACTTCTTATTCAAATAATTCTCCTTATGATAATACGGTTCATGCTTTCCNNTTGGGTTTCGCTGCGCCCGCTAGGAACTTGAATCTAGAATCTAATATCTTGGTTATGGCTAGTATATAATATGTATTCGTGGATACGTTACGATTTTTGAGAAAAGAAATTAAAAAAGAATAAAAACAAGAATAAAAAAGAATGCTTGAACAAATGATCGTGTATCAGAAAGCCTATGATTTGTTGTTTTGGATAAAGCCAACAGTTGAAAGGTTTGTCAGAGTGCACAGATATAGCTTGGGAGTAGAATTGGAAAAAGAAGCATTGGAACTTTTAAAATCAATTGCAAGACTGAATATCAAGAAAGACAAGAAACAAGCAATAGAAGAATGCTTTGTTTGCTACGAAACTGTTAAAATTCTTCTTCGTTTGAGCAAGGATTTTAAATTAATTAGCATTAGACAATATGAATATTCATCAGAATTAATTGTTGAAATTGAAAAAATGTTGTTTGGTTTGAAAAAGAGATTTTATTAGCTATCTATAGATAGAGGGATAAAGTCATAAAAAAGCAGCTTTCCTCCGCGGCGGGAATTGGAATAATGACACGAACGCTGGAGCATTCACACTGAATCTGAACAATTCACCTGCTAACACGAATACGAACATTGGGTTTCGCTGCGCCCGCTAGGAACCAGCTTGAATTATTAACCAGAGTTTTTGTTTTTACGAAAACAAAAAGAGTGTTTTGCAGGTTCCAGATTTTATTCCTTCCCAAGTAGGTTTAACCAAAAGGGAAAATATTAAGCCCGTATCCCTGGTTAGTTTTAGTAGTATTGTACGAAACATCTAGCCAGGGTTAATAGGCGAATTAAATGAAAAGACACAATAATCTATTTTCTCAAGTAATTGATTTTAAAAATATTCATTCGGCATATTTAAAAACAAGAAAAAGAAAAAGATATGCTAAAAAAGCTTTAACATTTACTTTTAATTTAGAAAGGAATTTAGTGGTAATTAAAAAAGAGTTATTTTTGCAAAATTATAAGCATGGTAAGTATAATGAGTTTTTTGTTTGTGATTCTAAAAAAAGAAGAATAAAAGCCCCTTGTTTTAAAGATAGAGTAATTCATCATTCTTTATGCAATATCATTGAACCGATATTTGATAAATCGTTTGTTTTTGATTCTTATGCTTGTAGAAACGGAAAGGGAACGCACAAAGGAATCAAAAGATTAAAGTATTTTTTAAAAAATAGAAATAATGATTATTGTTTGAAATGTGATATCTCTAAGTATTTTGACAGCATCAATCACGATATTTTAATATTTTTGATTAAAAGAAAAATCAAAGACAAGAAAATAATTCGGCTGATTAGAGAGATTATCAAAAGTATTCATGAAGACGAAGCAGGCAAGGGGATTCCTATTGGAAATTTAACTTCTCAATTATTTGCTAATATTTATTTAAATGAATTAGATCAATTTATTAAACGAGAACTGAA
The DNA here is from genome assembly GCA_002382025.1 of Patescibacteria group bacterium UBA4067. Taxonomy (GTDB): domain Bacteria; phylum Patescibacteriota; class Minisyncoccia; order Minisyncoccales; family Minisyncoccaceae; genus Microsyncoccus. The sequence continues at coordinate 2,028 of DFZB01000057.1, forward strand.
AGAAGAAAGCTTCATCCGATACATGGATGATTTTTTGATTTTAGGAAAAGAAAAGAGAGAAATGCATATATTGAAAGAAAAAATTAAGACATTTTTGACAAATAATCTTAAATTAGAATTTAACCCCAAGAAAGCTGATGTTTTTCCGTTGTTTATGGGAATAGATTTTTTAGGATATGTTTTGTATAAAGATTACGTTTTATTAAGGAAAAGCACGGTTAAGAGATTCTTGAAGAAAATGGAAAACAATACAGCGGACAAAGGGGGAATTAATGCTTGGCTTGCTTATGCCGGGCATGCCAATTCTTTTAAGTTAACAAAAGCTGTTTTTAAGTGAATTTTTAGTAAATTAAACATTAATTTATGCACAATAAACAAAAAGTACCATATTTGTTTATTATAATGTTATATTTTATGAAAAAAATAGAAATACCTTAAAGTTTAAAATATTTATTCGATTACACTGATAAAATAAAAAGTGGATAAATCAAGCTTGACAATTGATTAGGAATTGGTATAATTATTATACCAATTAATAAACAGCATATTTTATGAAATTAGAAGAATTAAAATTAAAGATGGGAAAACTTTTAGTCTTTGACAAAGAGACAATTAGAAACTTTGAAAACAGAAAAGACATCTTAGATGCCAATATTAAATACTGGCTTAAAAAAGAAGAATTAATAGCTCTTAAGAAGGGAATTTATGTTTTTAATGATCGCTATCAAAGGGAGAATGATAAGAGTATTTATTTAGAGTATTTGTCTAATCAGCTAATAAAACCGTCTTATCTTTCTGTTGAATATGTACTTGCTAAATATCAACTTTTGTCTGAGCCAGTTAATGCTTTAACTGCAGTAACCGTTAAGACAACAAGAGAGATAATCAATAGTTTAGGCGTGTTTAGATATTATTCAATTACGCCTTCTCTTTTTTTAGGATATACGGTTAAGTATTTTAATAGTAATCCTATTTTAGAAGCAACAAAGGAAAAAGCATTGTTCGACTTTTTGTATTTTAGATTTTTAAAAACAAAGAATGTTTCAGAAGCTGAGGTAGAGAATCTAAGAATTAATTGGGAATCTTTAAGTAAAAAAGAGTTTTTAAAAGTTAAATCGTACGCAACATCTTTAAAAAGTTCAAAAGTAAAAAATGTTTTAAAATTAATAGAGAAAATGTACTATGAAGGAAATACTTAAAAATATAGTTTTAGAGAAAAAGAAGGAGGGGATTCCTGATTTTGTTATTAGAAATTATCTTAAAGAATACCTTCAGTATCCGGTTTTAGAGTTTATTTATACTAATAGAAAATATAAGCAATTTGTTTTTATAGGTGGTTCGTGTTTAAGAATTTGTTTTAATGCTCCGCGTCTTTCTGAGGATTTAGATTTTGATTTAGATAAAAAAACATGGGAAAGACTAGATATTTCGAAAATTGCTAAAGAAATTGAAGAATATTTTAAGAAAGAATATCTTCTAGATGTAAAAACAAAGTGTCAGGGAAAAAGTAGGATTTATCTTAAATTCTCAGTTTTAAGAGACTTAGGATTAGCCAATAAAAGCGAAAGCGATTGGTTGTATGTAAAGATTGAGCCTAGTCAAACATATTTTAAAGAGCCTAAAATAGAATTATCGCCAATTTCTCAGTATGGTTTTAATTTTATTATTAGGAATTATTCTTTAGAGTTTTTAATGACTGGAAAGTTGTGCGCTATTTTCTCAAGAGAGTGGTTTAAAGGAGACGAACAAGAAATTAATATTAAAGGAAGAGATTTTTATGATTTATTTTGGTATTTGCAGAAAGGCATTAGTCCTGATTTTAATAATTTGAAAAAAATAATAGGTATTGGAGATTGGGAAAAGCTTAAAGAGGAGCTAAAGAAGAGAATAGGGGATAATGTTACATCGCAAAAGCTTAGTTATGACTTAAAGAATTTTTTTCCAGACCAAAAATTTGTTTCTGATTTTTGTAAGAATTACAAAAAAATCATTTTTCAATACTTAAAATAATAAAGCGTGCATTGATTTAATTGATAAAAAGTGATAACCTAAAACATTACTCTAAAAAAGGAGAGGTGCCTGAGTGGATTAAAGGGATGGTTTCGAAAACCATTGTGAAGAAATTCACCGTGAGTTCGAATCTCACTCTCTCCGCTCCTAAAAGTATGTTTTTATCAAAAAGAAAAAAAGAGATCAAAACATTGGATCAAGCAATAGAATATATTAATAAGCTAGAAGAAAATATTGTTTTATTTAGAGAAGAACTGAATAAAGAAAAAGAAAAAAACAATCTTGCTTTAAGAAAAATGGGATTGATAAGATACAATCCATTTAAAGAAAGTGGGGGAGATCAAAGCTTTTCTTTGGCCTTATTAGAAGAAAATGATAATGGTTTTGTTTTAACTTCAATTTATACAAATGAGGGAGTTAGGGTTTTTCTTAAGCCAGTATTAAGAGGAGATTCAAAATATCAGTTATCAGAAGAAGAACAAGAAGCAATTAAAAAAGCAAAAGAATATTATGGAAAAAAATAAAGAAAATTTAATTGTCCGTCCGCCAGTAGTTGTAATTTTAGGCCACATTGATCATGGCAAGACTTCTTTATTAATGGCCATAAAGAATTTTAATGTTTTAGAAAAAGAAGCAGGGGGAATCACTCAGCATGTTGGAGCATATCAAATAGAAAACAAGGGTAAAAAGATTACTTTTTTAGATACTCCAGGCCATGAATCTTTTTCAGCCATAAGAGCCAGGGGATCTAAAGCAGCTGATATTGCTATTTTAGTTATAGATGCTTGCGAAGGAATTAAAAAACAAACCAAAGAAGCAATTAATCATATTAAAGAATCTGATGTTTCCACTATAGTTGCTTTAAATAAGACAGATAAACCAGAATCTAATCCAGAAATGGTTAAACAGCAACTAAACAAAGAAGGTATTATTGTGGAATCTTTTGGGGGAGATGTTTTAAGTATTGAGATATCAGCTAAAACAGGAAAAGGAATTAATGAATTAATTGATTTAATTCAATTAGCTGCTGAAATGAAGGAATTAAAGGCAGA
>DFZB01000067.1 GCA_002382025.1 Patescibacteria group bacterium UBA4067
CATTCTTTTTGATCTCTAGCAATAATAATAAAAAAAGTACCTTCAAAAAAAACTCTTCCTAGTTTTAATAGTTGAACATCGTCTCCATTAAAATTTCTTTTAATTTTAATTAACTCTTTTAATTTATTTGAAAAATTGGTATCAGTCAAAATACACCCTCCACCAGGCATGGGAATATTATTAATTTTAAATTCTTTTGCTAATTCTAATTGTCTTTTTCTGCTTTTACCAAAAATATCATAGAAATAATTACTTCCAAATTTCGTTTCTTCTAAAATTTTACCAGATAATGGTCTTAATATTAATCCTTTTAATCTTGCCTTTTTTTCAATTAAATTTAATGCTTGTCTATTTTGAGAAAAAGGTCTTTGTCCTAAAACCTCTCCCGTGGCAATAAAATCATATTTTTCTTTTTTCATTATTTTCTTTGCAGTTTTTATCATTAACAAATGACAATCAACACAAGGATTCATTCCAACCCCCCTTCCATATTTAGGGTTTTTAATTATCTTTAAATGATTTTTAGAAATATCAATTACTTTTAATTTAAGGCCTGTTTGTTTGATTGTTTCTAAAGATTTTTTGCAGTTAAAAAAATAACTTGAAAAACAAATAGGATCTACATTAACTCCTTGCTTCTTAAGAATTAAAATAGACAATAAAGAATCTAATCCTCCAGAAAACAATAATAATATTTTTGTTTTTTTCATGTATTAATAATATCTTTTTTTTCTAACCCCGCTCTTCTTGCCTGATAAACTCCAAACTTTATATCATTTAATTCTTTAGTGTTATGAGCATCACTTCCAATTACTATCTTAACTCCCATTTTTTTTGCCATCTTTGCTAACTGATAATTTAAATCTAAACGATAAGAATTAATTTCTAAAGCAATATTCTTTTCTTTTGCTTTTTTTATAATTTGTTCTATGTCAACGTTATACCCTTCTCTTTTTCCTAAAATCATTCCCGTAGGATGATTAAAAATTTTAACATAAGGGTTATCCATTGCTTTAAGTATTCTTTTTGTCATATCCTGAATATTCATTTTGAAATTAGAATGAATGCTTATAGAAACATAATCAAGAGTTTTTAATGTTTCATTTTTAATATCTAAGGTTCCGTTTTTTAAAATATCCACCTCAGAACCATGAAGAATTTTAAAATTAATTCCCTTTTCTTTAAATTCTCGATTAATTAAATCTATTTCTATTCTTTGCTCTTTTAGTCTTTTTTCATCTAAACCATTTTCTATTTTTAAAGTTTTTGTATGATCAGCAATTCCTAAAAATTCATAACCCAAACTAATTGCTTTTTCAGCCATTTGACGAATTGAGTTTTGTCCTCCATTCCAATTACTATGACAATGAAGGTCTCCTTTAATATCATTTAATTCTATTAATTTAGGTAGCTGATGTTTTTGAGCCAATTCTATTTCTTCTTCTCCTTCTCGCAGCTCTGGAGGAATCCAATCCATTTTTAATCTTTCGTATATTTCTTCTTCTGTTTCTCCTTTAATTTTTCTTCCGTTTTTAAATAATCCATACTCATTAAGCTTCAAGCCCTCTTTAATAGCAATTCTTCTTAGGGCAATATTGTGTTCTTTTGAACCAGTAAAATACTGTAAGGCTGATCCAAAAGAAGATGAAGACACTAATCGTAGGTCCATATCAAGACCTTGTTTTGTTTTAATTGATGACTTTGTTTCTCCTTTATTAACTATTTTGACAACTTCATCCATTGAAACAAAGGTTTTCATTATTTTTTCAACTAAATATTTGTCTGAACTATCCTTAACAGAAACTAAGAAATCTATGTCTCCAACTGTTTCTTTTCTTCTTCTTACTGAACCTGCTACAGAAACTTTATCTACTCCATTCATGCTTTTAAATCTTTTTTCTATTTTTTCAACATCATCTAAAACATCTCTTAATAAAAACCTGCCTTTTGATTTTTTAAAAAACTCTACTCCTTCAAGAATATTTTTTTCTATTTTTTCTCCAAAACCAAACAACGGAGCAATTCTATGCTCTTCTGCTGCTCTAATTAAATCTTTTAAAGTTCTTATTCCTAATTCTTTATACAATCTTTTGATTCTTTTTCCGCCCAATCCCTCTATTTTGGTTAATTCGTTAACATCAACAGGCGTGGTTTTTTTTAATTCTTCAAAGTATTTAATATTTCCTGTTTTTAAATATTCTTCAATTTTTAAAGCAATACTTTCTCCGATAGCATTAATTTCTTTTAAACCCTTTATTCCTTTTTCCTTATATATTTGAGAAATATCTTCCTCTAGGTTATCAATTGCAACAGCTGCTTGTTGATAAGCTTGAGGCTTAAAAGGAATCTCTTGAATTTCTAAAAATTCACCTATTTCAAATAATATTTGTGCCACTTCTTGATTTTTCATCTTTTATCATTACTTATAATATCCTTTATGTTTGGATGAACTTGTTTCTTTTTACGGCCATTAAAAAAATCCATAATATTAGCATGTACTCCTCTAGCAGAAACTTGCATTTCTTTTCTTAAAGAGAATATAATCAAAACACTTATCAATCCAAATATTCCAGCAAAAATAAAAGAGCTTGTAAAACCAAAATTGAAAACCATATACCCACTAACAACTCCTGCTATACCTGTACCAAAGCTAAGTAAAGAATTATCCAAACTCCACTCTGAGGCTTCTTTTCCCTTGTCAATATTTCTAGTAAAAATTGCTCTCCAACCAGCAATGGCCATTGCCATTCCTGTTGCATAGAAAAATTGCAATAAATAAATATGATGAGGATATATTGCAAAAATATACCCAAAAGGGACAGTGGAAGCAATAAAAAATCCTGTTATTAAAAACAAATAATCATCTTTGTCTCCAGCATATTTATCAAGCAATGTTCCTATTGGAAACTCTAAAGACGCTTTAGTTATCCAATATATAGCTGATGCAATTCCAACAACCAGTGCTGTTCCTCCTATAATCTTATCCACTATAAAAATTGGAAAAATAGGGGTAATTAGTCCCCAACCAGTAAAAAAAGCTATATCAGATAATATTAAATATTTAACTATTTTGTTTATTCTCATAGGTATTATTCATTAAATTAAATCCCATCTTAACAATATATATTAGACCGAAAGAAGACAAAACAATTTCTGCAGCTCTAATTATTAAAGTAAAAGCTGCTGCCATTGAAGCAGTTAGATTAACGGCACGAAAAGCAGCAATTTGTATTACTTCATGAGTTCCCAAAGAAGCAGGAATAGGAATCATAGCAGACAAATACGAAAATCCTAAAATTGAAAAAGAGTGTAATAGTCCAATGTTTTGCCCCAAAAAAATTATCAAAATCCAAACTCTTAATTGCATTGCGACTGCTCTTAAAAAAGAAAGCAATAATCCTTTTTTTAATGGCTTTGATTTTAAATCAAAATAATCAAAAACTTTATTTTCAACCTCAATCAATCCGCTCTCTTCTTCTTTGTATTTTTTAACAATCATATGAACAATGCTTTTCTTTCTTAAAACCGTTGTATAAAAAAATACAAGGGCAAACAAAAAGATTAAAAAGGCTATACCAAAAACAAAAACTACTTTAGGCGGAAACAAATCAACGTTAAAAACAAACAGAAATAAACCTAAAAAAATAACTAAAAGATTAACTGTCCATTCTAAAATTCTTTCAATAATAACAGAAGGAGCTGTCCTTTTCCAGCTAAGACCTCTTTCCTTTCCCAAACCATAAATACGAAAAAACTCTCCGGCTAAAAGTATTGCGGGAAAGAGATACATTATTGAATATCCTCCAAGATATATTTTAAACAATCTCAAAAAAGAAATATCAATTCCTTGGTCAGACAATATTTCTTTCCATCTTAAATTTCCTATTAAAGATATGATTATTGTTAAAAGAATAATTATTCCTCCTTGCCAAAAAGTAAAAACACTAAAAACACTACCTATTTCTTCCCAACCAATCCATTTTCCAAGAAAAATAAAGGCAATAATACCAATTAAAGAAGATCCTATAATAAGAATTAATGGTTTTTTCATTAATTAAATTGTAATACAAAAAACATCTATCTGCAAGCTACTTTAAATTATTTTCAACAAAAGTAACCACATTGTCTTTTATATCTTCCCAATAATAATGATGCCCTGGAGCATCTATGGCTTCAGCTAGAGATATTCTTTTATTTAAAATTCTTGAATAAATCCAGTTAAATGGAGTTTTTAAAAGTGACTCAATAATTTCTTTTTTATTACCAACAGTTAATACGTCGCTTCCATTGTTATCTAAAAACAATATTTTATCATTTTGACTACTATTAGCCCAAAAAGGAGATCCTAATTCTATTGCTAAAACATTATCTGAGCTATTATTTATGTTGTTCATGGTTGCTCTTACAAATGCAGCTCCGTTAGAAAGACCTGCCATTAAAATTTTATCATTGGGGTTGTCTTCTAAAAATTCTTTTATTTGACCAGACACATACTTTGATTGCTTAGGAAAATCAAAAAACATTTCTTTTAAATATCCTATTCTTCCCATTAGAGTTTCTTTGGTTCTATAGTAAGTAACAATTGAAACACTATAATCCATGTCTTTAATTGTTTTTTCTAAATTATCGATTATGGGTTTAAAATCATATGCATTCTCAAGGGCAACTGTTCCAAATCCTCCTGAATTAAAAATAATAATTACATCGCTTACCTCTCCTGCTTTTTTTAATTCTTCGGCAAACATTTTATTGTTTTCATTTAAAAAAATTAGATCAAACCAAACAAAAGAAATGATGATTAAAATAATCAAAAAGTAAAATAAATATTTTTTATTAAACTTCTTCATAATTTATTTTAATTATTTTGTAGTTATTATTTTGCCCTACAAAAACAACATCGCCTACTTTTTTTCCAAGTAAAGCCATTCCAATTGGAGACTCGTTGCTAATCTTTCCATCAAAAGGACTAGCTTCTAATGTCCCCACTATTTTAAATTCCTTTTCCAAAGAATAATTATCCTTAAAAACAACATTTGCACCAAGATAAATCTTGTCTCTTTCCTTTGGTGCTTTAATTATTATATAATTTTTTAGAATATTTTCCAAGTCCTCAATTCTTAAATTAATTTCTTCTAAACTATTTTGATAAAAAGCAAAATCAGGATTAATATCATCACCCTCAAAAACAGACGGAGAATCGTTTAAAAATTCTTCTTTTTGTTGTTTTTTAAGGCTTTCTAATTCTTCTTCAAGCTCTTTTAATTTTTTCTTAGTTATATAATATGTTTGCATAAGCGTATAAGAATCTGCATATTAATAAGCCTCCTTTTTTGAAAGGAGGCTTAATAGTGTAAATTCTATTTTAGTATTATTTTAAACCCCCTTTCTTGATTGTCATAAAGACACTTAAACATACCAATGTATTTTTGGCACAAATAAACTTATAAATTGTCTTTATGTTTGGGTTCATAATCTATACTACAATACTATAAAATTAATGTTTTTTTGTCAATGATGCAATTGACCAATTTGATTTTCTTTAATAGAATGGTTTTATATGAAAATACTTAAAATACTATTGATTTTAATCATTTTTATTGTAATTTTCTTGTTAATTCCTCAAAAAACCCTTATTTTTCAAGAAAAAATAATTACAATAGAAAGAGGAGAAACATCTTTTAATATTGCTTTTAAACTAAAAGATCAAGGAATTATTAATAATCCCTATTTTTTTCTTTTAAATGCTTTTTTAAAAAACAACATAAAAACATTGCAAGCTGGAGAATATTTACTTAACTCAAAAATGACTAATGATGAAATTATTAATATTTTAGCTAAAGGAGAAACTATAAAAAATAAAATAACAATAATAGAAGGCTGGACCAATAAAGATATTGCAGAATACTTAGAAAAAATAAATTTATTTGAAAAAAATAAAATTCTTGATTTGATAAATTCTAATTCTTTTAATTTCGATTTCTTAAAAAATAACACGGGCACGCTAGAAGGATATTTATTTCCTGATACCTATTTACTTGAAAAAAATGAAACAGAAGAGGGCGCAATTAAAATAATCCTAGAAAATTTTAATAAAAAACTGACCCCGGAATTGAGAGAAGAAATAATAAGGCAGAATAAAACAATATTTGAAATAATAACAATGGCCTCGTTAATTGAAAAAGAAGTAATAAC
>DFZB01000058.1 GCA_002382025.1 Patescibacteria group bacterium UBA4067
GAACCCCTACATACTGATCCAGAGTTGACCATTTTTTGTAAAACAGCTAAAAACCACTAAAACACTTGAAAATGCCATTAAAAAGGAATTAGACAAATGGAGTGTAAAATGTCGATTCTAATTTATTCATTTAATGATATTTGCAAGAGTTTTATAACAGATAGAAAAATGAAACAAAGATCGAAAAGGACAATAGAATTTTATCATTATAATTTTGATAATTTTCAAAAATGGTTAAAAACTGAAAAAATTTCACAAACTAATATTGAATTGATAACAACTCAGCAACTAAAAAAATATTTTATTCATTTATCTGAAACAAGAACTTCAGGTGGCACACATGCACCATATCGTGCTATACGTGCATTGTTATATTTTTATGAAGAAGAATTTGAACCTGATAACTGGAAAAATCCAATCAAGAAAATAAAAATCGAAAATCCTAAACCTGAAATTTTAGATGGAATACCGATAGAACACGTAAAAATATTAATTGAGAATACCTCAGGAACATTCAAATTAAGGGATAGTGCATTGTTTTCCTGTTTAGTTGATTCAGGTTGTAGAATTACAGAATTTTTACTTCTAAACATTGAAGATGTAGATTTAATTTCAGGAAGGGTTTTTATTAAACGTGAAAACAGCAAGACTAAAAAATCAAGAGTTGTTTTCTTTGGAAAAGATTCAAGAAAATATTTAAGAAAATACTTAAAAACAAGGGAGAATCTAGAACCTGATTCCCCTCTTTGGATAAACATAGTGAATTCAAGATTACAATATTACGGTTTTATGAAAATCATAAAAAGAAATTGTGATATTAATAATATTCCCTATTGTTCCCCACATGATTTTAGAAGATGTTTTGCTATTACTTTATATAGAAATGGTGCTAGTGTTTTGGATATATCTAACTTACTTGGTCACCGTAGTTTAGAAGTAACACAAAGATATTTAAAAATAGATGAAAAGGATCTGTTAAAATCTCATATTAGTAATAATCCTATTGATAATTTAAGAAAATAGAAAAATGTTAAAAAAATAAAGGGTAGTAAAATTTTTTAATTTTTTACTACCCTTTAATCTTTTTTAAAATTCAATAATAGGAATGGTTGTTCCTCTACAATTTGGATGCCATTCTCCATAGTTACTATCAATAGGATAAACATTCCCATTAACAGATTGACAATAATCACAGGCATCTGATTGTTCTATCCGTTTAACTTTCTTTACCAATCCAGAATTTTTCATACTTTCTTTGTTGGCTAATCGATACGCTTGCATTGTTTCAGTTCTTGATAATCTTAAACTTTTCCAAAGTGGAATATTTGAATCTTTGGTTAACAATCTAGCTGTTACACGTGGATTTCTACCAATAGCAACAGATTCTAAAAGTGTTTTGGTCATTTTTTCAACTGTTTCTGAGTTATAACCTAACAAAATATTATATAAACGTTCACCTTCAGAAGTTTGACCAATAATATAATTAATAGCTCCTAGATTCAATTTTTCAAACTTAACATCAAATGTAGAAAATATATCTGCAATTTGATCTAATCCATATTTTAGATATATTTCTTGTTGTTTTTTGATTAGTTCATCTGAATAAACAGCATATTTAGTTAATTCATTATTTGAATCTTTTAAAAAATCCTGATAAACAGAAAGTTTTCTAATTTGATTAGGAGTTTTGTTTTCAATTGCTGAAAGTTTCTCTATATAATCCGTAAAAAAAGAAGAAAGTGAACCATAACGTTTAGCTAATAAGTTAAATGTTTTTCTTTCACTCCCTTCTATTTTTTTTTGGTATTCAGCTAAAATTTCTTGTACTTTATCCCAATAACCCATAGTTTACCCCCTATTGATTATTGAAATTTGTTATAAAACTTGCTAAATTTTGCTCATTTTGTTTATCTAAAATTGTTTGTGTTTCATTAATGATCTCTTCACTATAACCAGCTAATTTCATTGACATTATTACAGGAATACCAGAATCAACATATAGTTTAGTTAGGTTTGCTTGTTCTTCCGCTGTTTGTGCGAATATATCACCTAAAATTAAATCATGTTCAAAATCTCCATTTTCATAAGAACCTGAAATTTTAAATACACCTGTATTTTTACCAACAGTAAGAGCAATTTCACCTGCTCGTTCTAAACCACGTTTAAAGTTAGATTTCGCTTCTTCTAAACGGTCAATAGCACCTAACAAAAGTGTTCTCAATGCAATTCCGGAAATATCGGTAGAAGGTAAAGAATAATACTTTAATTCCGGTAAATCCTTTTCTAATTCTTGTTCAGCAGCTTGTAAAATTTTCAATGCTGATTCATAGTTGATATTAGGAATTAAACTTTCTAGGTGTGTCATTCCAGGCATATAAATCAAACTACCATCTTCCATTTCTGCCGATTCATCATTATCAACCCCTTCTATCTCAGGAGGTGGTAACGGTCTACCTGATTCATCTACAACACTAGAACTAACAGCAAAAATTGGTTTATTGTGTCTGTAGAGTAAAGATTCAAGTCTGGTCGCCATTCTGTTAACATCATCAATTTTTAAAATAGCATGTTCTACACAACTAGCTCCTCTATCTTTACTAGGAACATCTCTAAACTTAACATAAACGATAGGAATAAAATCTATACCTAACTGTTTCAACCAGGTAAACTGTAATGGTGTACCTAAATCTTCAATTTTGGTTGTTTCTGAAAATTTATGCTTATAAACTGCAAAATATTCCTTTGTCCAGTATTCAGTATAAGTAAAATCTTGTTCATCTTCCCTGATAGGAATGTCAATCCTAGCTTCTGTTAAATAATTTCTGTGATCAACTTTAAACTCTGTTAAATATTTTGGATGAATAATATCTGTGTAAATTTTTGTTTTTGTATTTACAACTTTTATAAACAAATCACCTAATAGTGATAATTGTCTAACCATTTTTCTTTTAGTAAATTCAAGATTAGACCATGTATAGAATTGTTCTAAAGATTCTTTAATTTGTTCATTATTGGTTATAACCTGCAAATCTTTCTTACATATTTGAGCAGTGTAAAACTCTACAGAACGATTAACACAAGTTCTCAGTCCTTTCATTTTTTCAACCCACTTAGATTGTTGTTCTGAATAGTTTTGAACATTATCATACAAAGAGTTATTGTCATAATATTCTTCTAATTTTTCATACATCGTTCGAAACGGTAGATCAACAACTGAAAATGGATTGTCTGTCTGATTTTTAAATAGGTTGTTAATTAAACCCATAATTTTATTTCCCTCCTTTATTTGGAGACTTTGTTTCTAGCACGTAAACCAGCCGATAACAACGGTTCAACATGAAATAATAATTGAATTAGTGAATCTGTCATATCCTTGTATTTTGAATTTGGGAACATGAAAAATTCTTCCTCAAAATCATATAACCAAGAATAATTGTCTGTAGGTGGTGGAAATAATACCGATCCATTTTCACACCAGATACTAATTTGTTCACCTCTTGTTTCTTTTCCGCTAGGTGGATTGAAAGGTATGAGTAATTTTGCTAATTTTTGGTCGGATGATTTTTTGAGTGTTTGAATTAGTGACATACCAGAACTTTTAGATTCAATTAATACACCTCTCAAATTATGTTTATAGGTATTAGCAATTTCTTCAACTGAATAAACAAGTTCAGGAAATTCCATTTTTTTTCTAAAAACATAACGAACAAACAACCTGTAGTCAGGTAATAGATCACCAACCACACAGGCAGAATAAGCGGAGGATTCATTAGCAGTACTGGCAGTGTCCCAACTTATATATCTAGCAATAAAATTGTTTGGATCATATCTTGTTTCGAACCATTTTTTTTGAAAAGTATTCCCTGTTAATGCACCTGGTCTTTGTTGAAGTTGTCCTGCTACTGCACGTTCACCAAGAGTACTTTTTAACTCTTCCATTTCCTTTTTAGGAAAACGAGATTCCCATAATAATTCCCCTTCTTTTCTTGGATCTTCAAAACCGATTGAAGAAACAAATTTAATCCCTTCTTTTTCAAGTGGTAAGATTAATTGCTCATAGTAAACCCCTGATTCTAAAACGTGTCCTACTAAATCATCTTGGTGTAAACGTTGCATGATTATCACGCGTTTACCTGTTTGAACATCAATCAAACGGTTAAACAGTGCTTCGTCATAGATAGTATTGACCTTGTTCCTAATTGTTTCTGAAAAAGTATCACTAACTTTTAATGGATCATCAACAAAAATCCAATTTGCGTTCTGACCTGTTATACCACCATCAAAACCAAAACCGATTCTTGTACCACCTTTGGTAGTTTCTAAATACCCTTCACGTTGAAACTTAAGTTTAACTTCAGGAAAACGTTCCTGAAACCAATCTGAATTAATTAAATCCTTGCATTTGTTAGAATCTCTGGTAACTAAACCGTTAAAAGCATAGGATGTGAAAATAAATTTATCTGAAGGATCATTGATCCATCTCCAAACAGAAAAGAAAACGTTAACGATAGCTGATTTCATGTGTCTGGGAGGAATATTTATTATCAGGTTGTTAAATTTATTTTCAACCATTGATTCTAAATAATCAGCAATAACTTTTATATGCCAGTTATCCTGATAGGTTTCTCCAGGGTAAGCAATTGAAAAACTACGTTTTATAAATTCATAAAAACTTTTCTTACAAATAGTAGATTCAATCTGAATTATATTTGGTGGATTCTTCGATAAATTCTCCATCAACAAAGTTTTCTGATTCTTCTTCCCCATCGTCACCCCCTTTCAACTGTAGCATTTTACCAGCTACTTGTTCGAGTAGTAGTAATTGATCCACAGGAAGGATATTAAGATTCCATGTACTTTCATTTTTAACATTATGGTCTATGACTATTTTTTCAGAATATTTTTCCGAGTTATGAGAAAGGAAAAATTTAATAGCATTTAAATCTTTATCTTTTATTAGGTCGATTAACATCGACTCCGCTAATTCGGTTGTATCTCTCCTACAAACACTTACATATTCCTGAAGATCTTTTGATGATTGTATTCGTTTATTCAACCCCACAGAATCGGAATATCCCAAATCTTTAGCTGCTAATGATATAACTCCCCCATGCCTATAAAGTGCCTGTTTAATATCAGCAATTGATCGACCTTTTATATATTTTTTAGGTGAAGTTTTAGGTTTTTTTCTTTGTTCTTCTGTGAATGAATTGTAAATAGCTTGAAGTTTTTCAGATTTTTTAATTCTATAAACTAACTGACTATTATTATTATAACCAAGTTGTTTTCTTGTGTTTGTTATGTTTCCGGTATTTTCTTTTAGTGCTTGTGCTATTTGTTCTTCTGATCTCTTATAGTGTCTACTCATCTGTCCTGCCATCTAATCTACCTCCACAAAAAACTTATTTCCATAAAAAACCAAACAAACCAGCAACAAAAACACCTATTGAATTAATAATTGACCAGGTGTTTGATTTTTCCTCTAATTTTTCTATGTCACTTTTCATATCAGGTATTAACTGAACAATTTGTTCTAATTTGTTTACCCTACCAGTCAAAGACGGTATTTCCCCCATTTTTTCAATAACTGAGTCTAATTTTGAATCTAAACGAATTAACAAATCATGGTCTGATTCTGTTCCCATACATAAACCCTCCTTATTTTTTTTATTTTTTATTTAATATTTTTTTCGACTAAGCAACCTTTTTTCTGTAA
>DFZB01000043.1 GCA_002382025.1 Patescibacteria group bacterium UBA4067
CTTTTTAAAAATTTACCCCAAGAAGAAGTTTGTTTAAGAGTGATTAAAGCTGATGTTGGTAATGTTAATGAGAATGATGTTAAGATGGCTAAAAGTTCAAAAAGTATTATTTATGCTTTTAGGGTAAAAAAAGATAAAACAGCAGAAGCACTAATAGAAAGAGACAAGGTTAAGTTTTTTGAATTTGATTTAATTTATGGATTAGCCCAAAAAACAAGAGAATTAATGGAAAGAAAAATCAAAAAAGAAAAAACAAGACTTGATATGGGAAAAATGGAAATTTCTGTTATTTTTAGAACAGAAAAAAATAGACAAATAATTGGAGGACTAGTTACAGAGGGAGAGGCTAATAGAACAGCAACTCTTGAAATAATGAGGAATGGAGAAAAAATAGGAGAAGGTAAGATTATTGATTTACAGGCTAATAAAAAAAGCTTTGAATCTGTTAAAACAGGAAGAGAATGCGCAATTCTTTATCAAGGACAAGAAAGAATAAAAGAAGGAGATGAGTTAGTATTTTTCAAATATGTGGAAGATTGAAAAAGTTAATGCTTTTATTAAAAAAGAGTTAGGCAATATTATTCTTAAAGAAATAGATGTTTTTCCTGGAATTTTGCTTACCATAACCAGAGTAGAGAGTTCTTCAAATTTAATTGAAGCAAAAGTGTTTATTTCTATTTTACCAGAAGATAAAGCAGAAGATGTAATCGAATTACTTAAAAGAAAGGTATATTTTATTCAACAAGTGTTAAATAAAAAATTAAAGATCAGACCAGTTCCTAAAATAATTTTTATTAAAGAATCAAAAACAATGGAAGCAGAAAGAATAGACGAGCTTTTAAGAGAAATAGACAAGGCAAAAGAAATGTGATAAAATTTTTTATCATTGGCGTGGTGGCCAAGCAGTAAGGCAAGAGTCTGCAAAACTCTTATACGCGGGTGCAATTCCCGCCCACGCCTCAATGATGTTATGCCTCGGTGCTGGAATTGGCATACAGGACGGACTTAAAATCCGTTGGGCTTACGCTCTTGAGGGTTCAAGTCCCTCCCGAGGCACATATATAAAATTTATGAAATTTGAAAGCCTTCCACAACTTGAAACGCAACCAGTTAAAGAGAGAAGTCCGGAATATATTAAAAGGCTAGAGGAGATTGAGCGCGTTATGGGAGAAGGGGAAGAAGAACAGAGGAAATATATTAAGCAACGATTAGAAGACTTGACTAACAATTCAAAGGCTGGGGAGATATCTCATATTGGAAAAAGAACACACGAAGGATTTTTGGGTCCAAAAATGAAAATTCGACGTAATATGATAGTTGATCCATTTGTAATGGATGATCCTAATTTATATGTAGATTTTTTCGAGACCATACAAAAACTTAGAAAAACAAAAGGATGGGAAGAAAAATCATTAAAAGAAATAATGCCGAGTGCAACTCAAGCAACATTGTCAAAGTATTTTGGAAATATCATTGGAGGAACTAATGCTGAAGCAAATAACCGAGAATTTTATCTTGATCACACTTCGGCAGATAGTCCAGAAATATCTATAAAAGAATTAAAAGGAAAGGGGATTGCAGTATGCGCAGAAAAAGGAGCAGCAGCACAAAATCTTTTAGCATTTATAGGGCTAGAAAGCGATTTTATTGCATCAAGTAATTGTCGCATTCCTGCTGAGGAAAAAGAGAGCGCACATTATTTTATTTTAGTCCATGGGCCAAAAGCTGATATAATCTATGATCCAACAAACCCACGCATGATACTTGATAAAGATAATAATCTTGTAAGTTATAGTCCCGCTATGTATCCAATAACTGAAGATCAAAGTAAGAATTTGATTTCCGGTGAAAACGTAATTGTTGAACACGTAGACGACAAGATTAGCGATGATGGCCAGAGAGTTCCAGATAAATCTAATAGATTATATGCTAGACTAAAATAATTAAAACCGAGTAAATCTTAGTTTTTTTGCACTATTGACTTTTTTCTTTTTGACCACTATACTATGTGTATTGGTCAAAATATACGTTTTTTGACCACTACACTTATATGCTTAAGAATATAATTTTAAAACAAAAAAAGGAAAAAGAGCAGTATTTAACATTTAATTATGTTTCAAGAACAAAAGAGCCTTTTGGTAAAAAATGGTTAAGTTCGAATTTAATAAAAGTTATTTTGGGTCCTCGCCGAGCTGGTAAATCGGTTTTTTGTTTGATGCTTTTAAAAGATTGCTCATTTATGTATTTTAATTTTGATGATGAAATCTTAACTAGCGTGGGAGGGGTGTCTACTGACGAGCTGATGAAAGAATTACATTCTGTTTATGGTAATATAAAAAATATTCTTTTTGATGAAATTCAAAATTTACCAGCCTGGGAATTATTTGTAAATCGTTTACATAGAGAAGGATACAATGTGGTGCTTACTGGTTCTAATTCTAGGTTGCTTTCCAAAGAGCTAGCTACTGCTTTAACTGGCAGACATATTCCAATAGAGATACTAACTTTTGATTTTAAAGAATTTTTACGAGCCAAAAATTTTCAAATAGACCCTGAATATGGTTCGTTGCCTCAAAAACATGGCGAGCTTTTGAAGTTAATGGAGGAATATCTTATAAATGGAGGTTTTCCTGAAGTTGTCGTAAGTAATCTTGATCCAAAAGATTACTTGGAAGTACTTTTTGATTCGCTATTATTTAAAGACGTAGTCAAAAGGCACAGAGTAAAATTTTCTACACAGATAAGCAATCTAGGGTCACATCTAGTTAATAATTTTGCATCTTTTTATAGTTTACGCAAACTACAAGTTATGTTGAATTTAAAGAGCATAACCACAACTGAAAAATATACTAAGTATTTAGAAGAGGCTTATTTGATATTTTCATTATTTCTTTATTCTCCAAAATCAGAACAAAGAATAAAATCTCCAAGAAAAGTTTATGTTGTTGATAATGGATTTATAAGCGCCAAAGCTATTCAGCATTCTCCAGACAAGGGAAAATTAATGGAAAATATGGTTTTTATAGAGCTTGTTAGGCGAGGGATAAAACCTAATAGGGAATTATTTTATTATAAAACTCGAAATAATCGCGAGGTAGATTTTATGGTAAAAAATGGGACAAAGGTGGTTGAATTAATACAAGTTTGTTATGAAGCAAAAAACTTAGAGGTTGAACAAAGAGAAGTTAATGCTTTACTAGAAGCTAGCAAGGAATTAAAAGTTAAAAAATTAATAATTTTAACTTGGGATGACAAACGACAAATAGAACAAGACGGCGTGAGCGTATGTTTTAAGCCGTTATGGGAGTGGCTTCTTAAAGAAGATCAAGTTTAAATTATAACTAAAAACCGAGAAGATGTCTCGGTTTTAGCTTTTTAATACTTCAATGTATGTTTTCACTGCTCCAAACTGAATGGCTTGTTCTTTTGAGGGAAACCATATATCAACATGGTAATATCCTTTTCTAGAATGCATTCTATCTTGGACCACGAATACCTTGTTTCCATATAATTCAGGTATTCTTATTTCTGTTCCAAAAGGAAGTAAGTTGTTAGCAACAATACCTTCCTGTACTTCAGAGCCATTGGCAGTAATAAAAGGAGTGTCATCAGTTTCAAATGGACAAGAAGAATAGGCAGTGATTACGACTTTTATTGTCTTTTTAACCTCTTTCTCCTTAGTTATAATAATCGGATCATCTTCCATTAAAACAAATGATTCTTTTCCTGTAATGGGCTCTTTGCCATAAATTGTATTGTTTTCTAGGCCAATAATAGCTATAGAAGCAATAAATATGGCTAATCCAATAATGGATATAGTATAGTTATGTATTTTTTTCATAAATAAAATCCCTTCGCAGGGATGCTCATATAGTATCCTAAAACCGTGTTTTTGTCAAAGCTTTTGTCCACAATGTGTTTTAAAATAAAAAACTTGCCTTCTTTTGTTTTTTATGATATATAATTGCATATGCAAGCTGAATTAATGCAAAAACTAAATGATGCAGTTCAAACCCTAAGAGATGGAGACATTGTTGATGCCAAAGTTTTGGCAATTGAAAACAATGCCTTGTATTTAGATATTGGTCCTAGAAAGACAGGAATTATTTATGGTGCTGAATATCAGAATGCTAAGAATGTTTTAAAGAACATTAAAAACGGAGATATTGTTTCTGTTAAAGTGGTTGATTCTGAGAATGAAGATGGTTTTGTTGAAATGTCTTTGAAAGAAGCTGAGAAAGACATGGCTTGGAAATTAATTAAAGAAAAGAAAGACGAAGACAAGCCTTTTACAATAAAAGTAATGAAAGTGAATAAAGGGGGATTATTAACCGAAGTTTCTGGAATGCCTGCTTTTTTACCAACTTCTCAATTATCTCCTGATAAGTATCCTAAAGTTCCAGAAGGAGACAAAACAAAGATATTAAGAAAATTGCAATCTTTTATTGGAATGGAAATTAAAGTAAAGATTCTTGATTTTGATGAAAAAGGAGGACAAATTATATTAACCGAAGAATCAAAAGAAAACGAACAAGTTAAAAAAGTATTGCAATCATTAAAAATAGGAGACAAGGTTGAAGGAAAAATATCAGGAATAGTTAATTTTGGTTGTTTTATTAAATTCTCTTTACCCGGAAAATCATTAGAAGAATCTAGCGAAGAAGAATTATTAGAAGGATTGATACATATTTCTGAATTAGATTGGCAATTAATAGAAGATCCTTCTCAAATTGTTCAGGTTGGAGAAAAAGTAAACGCAGAAATAATTGATATTTCTCAAGGAAGAGTTTCATTGTCTTTAAGAAACTTGAAAAAAGACCCATGGAAAGATTTAGTTTTAAAACAAGGAGATTCTATAAAAGGAATGGTGGTAAGATTTAATTCTTTCGGAGCTTTTATACAAGTAAGAAGAGAAGATGATGATGATCAACAAACTAAAATTCAAGGATTGATCCATATTTCTGAATTTGGAACAGAAGCTAAAATGAAAGAAAAAATAGAGATCAACAAAGAATACGATTTTGAAATATTAAGTTTTCAGCCACAAAGGCACTGGATGTCTTTAAGATTAAAATAATAATATTTAAAAACACATGAAGAGCCCTCTTCAAGGCCTTTTTAAAAATATTCTTTTTGTTATTCTTATCTTTCTTTTGTTAGGTACTGTTTTTTCTTTATTAAATACTCCTACTGAGGAAAAAAAGGAAATTTCAATTACTCAATTAGTTCAAGACATTAATAATGAAAAAGTCAAGGAAATAAAGATACTAGGAAATGATATTACCATTAAATATAATGATGATAGTGTTTTTGAAACAAAAAAAGAAGGAGAAGTAAGTTTAGGGCAAGCTTTAAATGATTTTGGAGTAGATAAAGAAAAACTTAAAAACATTTCTTTTATTTTTGAAGAACCAAGTGGAACAGGGGACTGGTTTTGGCCACTTTTATTGTTTGTTATTTTACCATTTTTAATGTTTGGATTTTTCTTTTTTATGATTTTTAGACAAGCTAAGTCAGGAGCAACACAAAGTTTTGATTTTACAAAACCAAGAGCTAAATTATTCGGAGCAGAAGGAAGTCCAAAAGAGAAAATTACTTTTAAAGATGTAGCTGGTTTGAAAGAAGAAAAAAATGAATTAGAGGAAATTGTTGATTTTCTTAAGAATCCGGAAAAATATTTAAAAATGGGAGCAAGAATTCCCAAAGGAGCATTATTGGTTGGTCCTGCTGGGTGTGGAAAAACTTTATTAGCTAGAGCAGTGGCAGGAGAAAGCAATGTTCCATTTTTTTCAGTTGCTGGTTCTTCTTTCGTAGAAATGTTTGTTGGTGTTGGTTCAGGCAGGGTAAGAAACCTATTCACTGTTGCTAAAAAGCATCAGCCATGCTTAATTTTCATTGACGAGCTTGATAGTATTGGAAAAACAAGAAGTTCTTCCATGATAGGTGGAAACGAAGAAAGAGAACAAAC
>DFZB01000002.1 GCA_002382025.1 Patescibacteria group bacterium UBA4067
CAAAGACGAAGTCAAATATTTTTATAAAAAACTCAGGGAAAGTCCTGAGTTTATATATTTTTATTTACAAAACAACATATTTTTGTAGCCATGGTTTGAATTCGTCAAACGATATTGATGTACCATATACGGCTGTAACATGATATAATTCTCTTGTTTTGCATTGAGGAGGCATAGAACCATAAAAAGTATCTGTCTTAACAATGTTTCCTGTTTTAGCCTCTCTTAATTGAATTTGAATATAATTTTGATATCTTGTGACAGATGGTCCTGTATATTGACAAACCTGAATAGATTTTTCTCCTTTTGTGATAACTGCAACAAGTTCTGTTTTTTCTATGGATTTGGGTTTCCACTCTTCTGGCAGATCCTTGTTCCAAGTATGAATATTACCAGAATTATCAATAATAACTACTGGATGTATCCCTTGATTTTTTTTATAAGAAGAAGCTTCTGAGGCCCCTGTTCCTTTAGCAAGTGGCTTCACGGCATTAATAATTTCTTCTCGTTTTCTTATTTCTTCCTGTTTTCTTATTTCTTCCTGTTTTCTTATTTCTTCCTGTTTTCTTATTTCTTCCTGTTTTCTCATTTCTTCTTCTTTGTTTACGCAACCACTAAGGCATATGCAAATAAGCAAAATGCCAATCAAGACTATTGTCAAGATTTTTTTCATTCGTACATCATCCTCACAACTCCTCTTTTCAAAGAGCCAAGTTGCTATTAATATGATAGCCAAAAAAAAACTATTGTCAAGAAAATTATTTTATTAACAATATTATACTTTTTAGAAATATTAAAAATTATTATTCTTTGGGATTGAGAGAAAAATAAAGCCCTCCTCCTTTTTGATAAGCAAAACCAAAATTATTATTAAAAACAAATAATCTATTAACCATATCATATGGTCCATATGTTTTGTCTTTTATTTGAGCATACCATTGTCCTTGTTTTTGATAAATAAAACCATAATTATTATCAGAAACAACAAGCTCATTAATTGAATCGTAAAAATCGATATCCTTATCATTAATACTTACAATCCTCTGATTTTTAATTTTATCAAAATATGAAAAACCAATACTTTTGTCTGAAACAGAAATAACATTTATATCGTCATAAGGTCCGTATATCTTATTTTTCGTTTTAATCTCTATTTTTCCATCCTTAGGATAAGTAAATCCGTAATTATTATCAGAAACAGATAAATATGATGGTCGGCTATAGGGTCCGAATTCATCTCCAGAAATATTAACATTCCAAGTGTCTTCTACTTGAGAATAAATAAATCCAAAATTTTTATCAGAAACATCTAAACTCCAGATATCATTATATGGACCATATGTTTTATCTTTTATTTGAACATATCTCTTACCTTGATCTAAATAAGAAAACCCATAATTATTATTAGACACAGAAATAAACCTAATATCATTATAAGGTCCAAGTATTTTTCCTTTTACATTAACATATGATCTTCCGTCTTTAATATAACTAAAACCATAACTTGAATTAGAAACAGATAAATTCATAATACTACTATCATAAGGCCCAAGTACTTTTCCTTTTACATTAACATACCATTTTCCTTGGTCTTGATAAGAATATGCATAACTTTTGTCAGCAACAGTAAATTGAATAAAATCACTCGAACTAAATAGTTTAGTTATCGTTCCTCCCCTACTTCCAAGAAAAAGAAAACCAATAAAAGCTATAACAATAATCAAAAAAACAATGAAAATTGCTTTCTTTTTAACCTTAGGCTTTTCCTTTTTTACTTCTTGAAGTCTAAATTCTTCCATGTTTTTATATTATATTAAAAATAAACTAAGGTCAATGATTATTTAATCTCGCCATTTTGATCATACTTTACAATAAACGAGTCACTTTTCCCAATACTTTGTAAATTTAATTCTTGTGTTGAGTAAAAATCAATAAAATCATGGAACCTTCCTGTAATTATAGGATTATTATCTAAATCAATTGCTAATCCATATCCAGACTGAATCTCATCTGCTAAAAATACATACCCACCAAAACCTCTTGCCCAAATAAAGCTTCCTGAAGAAGAATACTTAGCTAAAAATATATCACTTGCTTCTGCATAACTATTTGTTTGTAAAAAATATACTCCTTTATCAGGATCAAAATCAACTGAATTTTTAAAGTATCCCGTAATTAAAAAATTGTTTTCATTATCTACTTTTATATTAAAAGCTGAATCACCATAAATCCCACCAATACTTTTAACAAATAAAGGTGTTCCTGTTTTATTAAACTTAGCAAAAAAAGCATCTGTGTTTCCCTTGCTTGTAATTTTAAAATCACCTAAATATATTGTTCCATTAAATTCTCCCGCAACATAAACATTATTATCTTTATCAATATCTATTGCTCCTATATTTATTTTGTCTATCTGAGAACTGCCCCATCTTTTTGCAAAAATAGGTGAAAAATCTTTATTTAACTTAACTAAAAAACAATCAGAAAAACCAGCTGAAATAAGAGTTGTTTCTCCAATATTTATTTTTCCATCAAAAAATCCAGAGACATAAATATTTCCTTCTTTGTCAACTTTTATTGCTTGTCCCTGAGTAATTCCTTTTCCTGAAAAAGAAACAGCTTTAATAAAATTCCCCTGCAAATCATATTTAGCAATAAATGTATCTCTATCATTTGCTTCAAATGTATCAGCAAACTTATTTCCATCAGAATCATCTAAATCAATTGTTCCGTCAAAAACTCCAACCATATAAACATTACCATTTTCATCAATATCAATATCTAGTCCCTCTTCAAAACGACTGTCATTATTAGAAAAAGGAATTGTTTCTGCATTACCAAATGATTTTGCCCACATCAACATTCCATCTTTATTGTATTTAATTAAAAACCCATCTCTACCAATTGAACTATTAATTAGTTTTTCTCCTGTAGTGGGATCTACATCCATTTGACCACCAAAATAACCTGTTAAATATATGTTTCCTTCTTTGTCTGTTTTTAATGAATGAACCATGTCAGCACCAACCGAACCCAATGAAAAACCCCAGATTAATGTTCCTGATTGAGTGTATTTTGCTAAATATACATCTATTGCATTATCATTAATTGAGCCACCCAAAGAGGTTCTTTCCATTACTCCAATTCCAGGATCCAAATCAATCGTTCCTTGAAAATATCCTGCTGCAATAATATTTCCATCACTGTCAACTGTTATGGCTGTGCCTGAATCATTTTTTCCATTACCAATACTTATGGTAAACATTTTATTTTCTTTTAAAGAATTATTTTCTGGTTTAATTTCTAAAAACTTAAAATCTTCCTTGTTTTCAACTAAAGATGATTTTTGTATGTTTTGATTATCAAATAAATAAAAAACAGATCCCAAGGCACACAAAAGAAAGGTTATAATCAAAGAACTTGATGCTCTTTTTCCCCAGCCCCAAAAAGCAAAAACTACAGCCAAAAGAAGGAGAATAATAAGAGCTCCTGCCCACAAAGATTCATCAAAAACAAATCCCATAAAATTAATGGGCAACCAACCATTTAAAAGAATACAAACATTAAATAATATTAAGGCAAAAAAGAATCCTGATAAAAATTTTGCTATTTCATTCATTGTAATAATTTTTCGTTATTGATTAAATTTAATTCGTGACTAATAATTTTATCTTTATTTTCAAAAACAAAATTACCTTTAAATTTTTTATCTTTTAAAAACAATGGCAACCAATACAAATCATCTGGCCACATTTCTGAAAAAGGAATATCTAAAAAATCAAACCATTGAGGTAGCATTTCTTCTGTTTCTATTGGTTTTCCTTCATAACTAGAGGATTTAAAGATATGAACTTCTAGTAAATTTCCATCATCTAAAAATTTAAAATCAAGAATTCCCATTTTTTCTAAATCTTTGATTTGAATTCCTGCTTCTTCTAACATCTCTCTTCTTGCTCCCTCCTCTATGGTTTCTCCTTCTTCAACTTTTCCCCCAAAACCATTCCATCTGCCTTCTCCGAATCCTCTTTTTTTCATTCCTAAAAGAACTCTTTTTTGATCAACAATCAAGCATAATGTAAGAATCTTTTTCATTACCACATTATACTTTAATTTTAATTAAGAGTCAAAATTAAATATGTAAGATAGGTTGCAAAAGAGACCCAAATGAAATAAGGGATTAATAACACTGAAGCCAATAAATTCTTTTTTCTTAAAATTACAATTAACCAAAGATTAATAATGTTTAAAATAATCATCTCTAATAGAGCAGGATAAATAAGATTCATTCCAAAAAATAAATAAGTCCAAAACCAATTTAAAAAAGCATTGACAATAAATAAAGAAATAATTAACTTGAAATCTTTATCTTTCTTTAGTTTATTCCAAACTATTAAAGCTGAAATAGTGGTTAATACATATATTATTGACCACATTAAACCAATAAACCAACCTGCTGGAGCAATATTTGGCAAAT
>DFZB01000069.1:0-2156 GCA_002382025.1 Patescibacteria group bacterium UBA4067
ATATTATTTGCAGAAGAGAATCCATTGGTTTCATCTGATTTTATTGGGAACACATTTTCTTCAATATTTGATTTAGAATTTACTAGAGTTAATAAAAACATGATTAAATTATTATCTTGGTATGATAATGAATGGGGTTATTCATCAAGATTAGCAGAAATGGCTCTGTTTGTTTCTAAACAATGAACACCAAATCCTTCACCTTAATCGAAGTCTTAGTAGTCCTAGTAATATTAGGCATTCTTTCTACGTTCATCATTATTTCTCTAAACAATGTTATTGATTCTTCTAATGACGCTAAAAGGAAAAAAGATTTAGACTCTGTTTCTAAAATGCTCATGACCTATGGTGTATTAAATGGTTCTTATCCTATTGACGATTGTAATATAGGCGAAGAAGGATGTTTGGAAGAATTATCTGAATATACTTCTTCTTTTCCCAAAGACCCTAGTGGTTCTTCTTATACCTATATTTCTGATGAATATGGATCAACATACACCATTACAGCTACTCTATCTACTGGACAAGCTTTATCATACAATCCAGAAGATGGGTTTAGTCAAGAAGAATATATAGAATTAGCTACTATTTTTTTTAAGTAATGATGAAAGTGTTTATTCTCAAACAATTGATACTAATCATTATCTTTGTGATGGTTATTCAAAAAATACTAGTACTAGTACATATTATAGTTTTCCAGATTCTTTACAATTATACAGTAAATCAAGTTGTTCTACTGTTCCTTATTGCGGATGTGGCTTAAGAATTCATAATTATATAAACTTAAGTCCAGGAAATTATCAATTAATTTTTTATAAAAAGACACAAAGTCGTCTTTGGGCGCAGTGTAGTAGCCATACAAACACAACCTCTATATTTTTAAATGATGAACAAATATGGACTCATGGTATAAGTAGACCAGGATGTTCTTGGGAATATTTTGACTGGGAAGAATTTTCTATAGATTTCACCATATATTCAGAAGGATCTTATAAGTTTAGTTTTATGAATTTTAATAGTGATTGTGCAGAAGGTTATTTATGGTTAGACAACATTACGATTCAGCAAATATCTTGAATTATTTAATCTATTAAAAAAATAATTAAACTTTTTTATATTTTATTTTAATCTTATCTTTCATTTTAGGCGAGACAGTTGATTTATATCAAACTTCATTTTGATTATATTTTAAATCAATAATTTATAAGTATTGATAATCTCATTTTAAAACTTGTCTGAAAACAGGTTTTAATGATATAATGATTGCATGGAAATATTAAACTTCAAAGAATCAAAGGATATTCTTTTGAAACATAAAATGCCTTTCTGTCAAACAGAGATTTTTGATTCTTTAAGCAAAGGATTAACTTACGCAGAAGAAATTGGTTTTCCAGTTGTTTTAAAGGTTTATGGTGGTAATATTTTTCACAGAACAGAAAAAGGAGGAGTAGCAATTAATATTAAAACTAAAGAGGATTTTAGAAGAGAATGGAACAATTTTACAGAAAACTTTAAAGAAATTGAAGGAATATTAGTTCAGGAAATGGTAAAAGGAAAAGAATTAATCATTGGAATGAAAAGAGACGAACAGTTTGGCCCGGTTTTAATATTTGGAACAGGTGGAACATATACAGAGCTATATAAGGATGTTTCTTTAAGAGTGGCTCCTATTTCTAGGAAAGAAATAGTTGAGATGATGAAAGAAACAAAAGCATATGAAATTGTTAAGGGATTTAGAGGAGGGGGGATAAATGAAGAAAAAATAATTGATTTAATTTCTAAACTATCAAGCCTTTCAATAAAAGAAAGAAGAATAAAATCAATTGATTTTAATCCAGTTGTTGGAAATAAAAAAGAAGTTTTAATAGTTGATTTTAAAATTGTTGTATGAATTTAGATAATATATTTAATCCACAAAGCATAGCTATTATTGGAGCAAGCGAAGAACCAAAAACAGTTGGTGCTGGTTTGGTTAGCAACTTACTTCAAAGTAAAAGAATTCTTTATTATATTAATCCTTTTAAGAGCAGTGTTTTTGGAGTAGATACTTTTAAAAATATTAATGATATTAAGGAAAAGATTGATTTGGCAATTATTGCTATTCCAGTAAATTTTGTTTTGCAAGCAATTGAAGATTGTATTAAAAAAAAGGTAAA
>DFZB01000069.1:2225-3568 GCA_002382025.1 Patescibacteria group bacterium UBA4067
AATGTTGCCCTGTTATCTCAATCAGGGGCCTTAATAGATGCTTTAATTGATAAGAGTGCTGAAGATAATTTAGGTTTTTCTAAAATTATTTCTTATGGCAATGAAGCTCAGATAGATTTATCTCAAATGTTATCATATTTAAAAAAAGATAAAGACACGGATGTTATTCTTTTATACTTAGAAGGAGTTAAAAATGGAAAAGAGTTTTTTGAAACCATTAAAGAAGTTAATAAGGAAAAACCAATTGTTGTTTTAAAGTCAGGTAAAAGCAAATTAAGTGAAAAAGCAATAGCAACTCACACTGGTTCTTTGGCAGGAGGGTATGATGTTTACAAAGCAATTTTTAAGCAAACAGGATTAATTGAAGTAGACACTATTGAAGAATTGTTAGATGTTTCAAAAGCTCTTTCTTTTCATAAAAAAATTAGAAATGGAATAGGAATTGTTACTAATGGTGGAGGACTTGGTGTTTTAGCGGTTGATTATTGCGAAAAACTAGGAGTAGAAATTAAAGAATTAAATAAAGAAACAATTGAAAAGCTAGACAAAGAATTAGAAAAAGTTTTAATTAAAAGAAATCCACTTGATATTTTAGGAGATGCTAGTCCAGAGAGATATGAAATAGGAATAAGAAATCTTTTGGAAGAGAAGGATATAAATGGAGTTGTTGTTATTCAAGCAATGCAAATAATGACAGATGCTGAAAAAAATGCTAAAATCATTGTAGAATTACAGAATAAGTTTCCTTTAAAACCCATAATTTGCTGTTTTGTTGGAAATGTATTAATTAAAAAAGCATCTAATTATTTAGAAGAGAATAAAATACCAAATTATTCTGATCCTAAAAGAGCAATTAGAGCAATGAAAAGTTTGATTACATGAATGTATTAGTATTTATTTTAGATATAATTTTTATACTTTTCTTTTTAATATTATCAATAATAACGCTTTTTGGCGGTTAAATATATATTGCATATGAAAAATATTTTATGGTTTTCTGAATTAAGAAAAACTGATGTTAATGAAGTTGGTGGTAAGAGTGCTTCTTTAGGTGAAATGTACTCAATGCTTACGCCAAAAGGAATAAATATTCCTAATGGTTTTTCAACAACTGCTTACGCCTATTTAAGTTTTCTTGAATATAATGGTTTTGATAAGAAATTAAAAGAAATATTTTCTACCTTTAATCCCAAAAACTTGGCTAATCTTCAAGAAACAGGAAAAAAAGCAAGAAATTTACTTTTATCAGGAAAATTTCCTCCTCAATTAGAAAAAGAAATAATTGAGGCTTATGCATTACTTTGCAAAGAATATGGTCCTAATTGTGATGTAGCAGTTAGATC
>DFZB01000052.1 GCA_002382025.1 Patescibacteria group bacterium UBA4067
GAATCCTCTACCCCCAGCTAGCAAACACTTCTCTTTAGAGGGGAAAAAACACAAGAATCAGCCGAAAAAAAGGTTGATTTTTGTTTTAATAATTATATACCAATAATTTTTTAAAAGATCAGTATGTATAAAAATTGGTCAAAGATACATACTGATTTTTTGTTTTCATGTATATTTTTTTTATTAATTATTATAAACCTCATTGCGAATCATGTGGTATTGAAATTGAAAAAAGAAATAATCGACATACTATGTGTGTTGATTGTTGGTTAAATAATAAAAAATAGTTTCGTATAGCCGTTTAGGATAAGTATGCTATATAGGGTATATATTATAGAAAATTAACAAAATCCCAACAGGAAAAATAAAATGTTAAAAAAAGATAAATATAATCTTCAAAATCGTCCAGAAATAAACGAAATAAATTTTATACAGTTTAATGATTATGATATATAGGGACTGTAAATAAAAAACTAGATGTTTTTGATTAGATTTCTAAATATTGGTAAGGGATATAGAAATAAATAAAAAGAAATAATTCCACTTTTTTGATAAGTATACTATATATGAAAATATATAAAAAACCAATTTTCAACCAATATTCCCAAAACCCTTGACAAATAAAAAATATGTGATACAATACTATGCAATTTATTTAGAAGTGAAACTTTTTTGAAAGTTTTACGTCTTATATATAGGAGGTGGAAGAAAACCACAGAATAGAGAAAGGAGAAAGATATTAGATTATGAAGAAAAGATTAATTTTGAATGAAAAGAAATTTGTAGAAGAAAATTTATTGGTAAATGGATTAACAGATTATTTATACCTGGGAGATATAAAACTACTTATAAAATATTGGCGATACCTGGGCGTAAACGATAAAAAAGATTTATTATTATTACTAAGCAATTATCTTAAAAAATTTTATCCTTATTTTGAATCTTTAAAAACAATACATTACCAAACCCAAATCTTAATATATAAAATTATTGGTGAAACAAAAAGTCAAAAATTAAGAATTCCTGTTCCTGTTCCTATAACAGAAAATTAATTGAATTTTTGTCATTCAGCAAAAAACAACAGACTAGAAAAAATATTGTTTTCTATGATTGTGTTATCAAAGTATTCTCAACTCACAAAATCAAAACAAAAAACTAAAAAAGAATGGATTCCTGATCCTGATAAAACTTATGATGAACCATTTTATAGAAGATGTTATATCTCAGACAATTTTATTTTAAAATATGCAGGAACTAAAGAAAAAAGAACTGAAAATCTTTTTTATGAATTGAGTAAGAAAAAACTCGTAAAAACTGATTTTGGATATTGTCGATGGAATGGTTCTAAAATATGGAAAGAATTAAAAATTGATAACTTCGATAACTCACCAATAAAACTGATTGTAGATGATATTGAAAATCTTTCTAGTTTTTATCCTTTTTTCTGTGAAGATTGTAATTCGATTATTGAAAAAACAGGTTCAAGAAAAAAAGTGTGTGGGGAATGTAGAAAAATTAGAGAACGGGAACGTGTAAAACTAGCTATGAGAAAACGCAGAATTCAAAGTGTTTTAGCAAATGTTACGCGATAGTACCCCTTTTCTTTAATGTGAGAGAGATATGGGGAAAGTAAAACAAACTAAACTAACCTAGGAAAATTATTCTTAGGTTTTTTTGAATTAACAACCAAAACAAGAAATAACAAGAAAAGGAGAAAAAAGAATATGGAAATAAAAGAATTTATAGAACAAGAAGAGAAAAAGTTTAATGTTACTACAGTCTACATAAAACAATTGTGTTTATCCTGTGGTAGTTCGTGGGGTGTAACAATTCCACAAAACGGAAAATTAAGACCACTTGATTTTATTTGTGGTAATTGTGCTGCTAAAGAAAAAGCAGAAAAAACAAATTAATTATTATTAGGAGAATGAAAAAAAATGGAGAATGAGTTAGATTTAAATCTTGTTGATTACAACCGTTATGCAAATAAAAACGGATCAGACAAAAAAAGTAAAAAAAATATTTTTGATGAAACTGGTGTTTGTTGGGTTGACTACTGTATTCACTATAAAGTAGTTACTAGAAAATACGGAACTAGTATTGGAGTTTTATTTGATGAGATAGCTAACCAATGCAAAATGAACAAAGTTTGTACATTATCTCAGGAAACTTTAGCAAATGAAATTGGTTCTTCCTGGAATAAAGTTTCAAGAAATTTAAAGATTATGCTGAATGAAGGATTAATAGAAAAAGTTGATCATCCAGTAAGCAAAAAAACTATTGATGGGAATACCAATTGGTATACTATCTCAAAAGAAAAAGTTTATGAACTTCAAAATGAAAAAATTGAAATAAAAGTTTCTAATAAAAATAAAATTCAAGATCAAAAAAAAGGGATAGAAAAAATCAAGAACGATGCAGAAAATAGGAAGATTCCTGTTTGGGGTGAAAACGAACCTGTTTATAATGAACCATTGGTAAATTATGACCTTCCTAATATTACTTCAATAAAAGAAAATATAGAAGATCCTGTTGAGTTAGATTCTCCAAATGTTATTCAGGAAGATGAAACAGAGGATAAACGCAGTATTTTTGATTATGTTGATGAAATTTAGGAAAAATCTTACACCTATCATTTTGTATCCTATACCCTGTTATAGATGAAAGTTGGAAAAAAAATGATAAAAAATAAAATTCCCATAGGATACATTTTGATAGATATACACCTATCATTTTGTATCCTATACCCCCTATCATTTTGTATCCTATACCCCTATCAAAATGTATCCTTTAAATAATATATAACAAATTTAAAGAAAATACACTAAGAAAGTGTTGCAAGCAACAATTAAAAATTTGGAGAATGAAAAATGAGTGAAAATGAAATATCTGAATTAATTGATAATTTTGAATATACTTTTAAAAATAAAATAGATCCTGATCGAATGAATTATATTTTAAAAGTATTTGGAATATATAAAACACAAACTGTTATTCATTGGTTTGGGTTGAAATGTGATTATCCTCCTACTAGTGGTGATCCATATAATTTTATTATTAAGCAGATTAAAAAATGGAATTGGACAGAATAAAACTTTAGCTTACCAGCGGGTAAGTTCCCTACGCTACGCTACGGGAACTTTCAGATTAATCTTATTTTTTTTCAATTTATGGGGAAATTTAAATAACAACAATAAAATATCTCAATTCTAAGACGTTTTAAACTCTAAAAGGTCAATTTTACATACTATAAATTAAAATCGCTTAGAATGGCTAAAAATAGGCTTAAAGGGGAAGTGTAGTATTGTTTTTGTGTTGGATTATCAGAGGTTATATAAATAATCTTTTATTATAACATGTTTACAACCTAATTGCAATAGGTATATATCAATTCTAAGCGATTTTAAAACAGAATATGGTAGTTTGTACCTATTGAATAGTAAAACGCCTGAAAATGGCTAAAAATAGGCTTAAATAAGATTCTAATAGTTTGATCAGATGGAGGAGTAAAAAGAAAAATGGATAAGTTCAGTCAAATACAGGAAAATTTAGAAAATTTAGTTTTGGGGGTTGATGAGTTAGAGTTTATGAATAATGAGTTTAATTTGTTGTTTGAAAATCTGGAGAATGATCTTCAGTATTTGAAAGACACTAATATTATTTTGTTGGATTGTGTAAAAAAATTATTAAAAGAAAGAAAGGAAATATAAAATGCTAGAATTTAAAAATTTTTGGGAATCTAAAATCTTTTGGATTGGTTTGTTATCGTCTTTAATAGCTATAGGAAACTTAGTTGCTGAGTTTTTACAAGCTGGTAGTTTTAGTCCTGAAAACTTCGTTTTGCTGTTTGTTGGTGTGCTTACTATCATTTTGAGAGTTTGGTTTACTGAAACAGCTATTAATAAATAAAAAAGTTTAATGACTTGGAGTGTGTTTACTCGGAATTTGCGCACTCCTAATTTGTCATTTGCTTCTTGTTTTTTTTATTAGGGGGAAATTTATTTTTATTATTTGAATAGGAAAATGAAAATGATTCTAGATTTAGAAACCAGCTTAAAAAAAACTGATTATAAAATTTTTGACAGAAACAATAAACTAATATCTTCTGGAAGTATTGTTAATTTAAATTCTGTTTCCAGGGTAGATGGTGATAAAATGTCGAATTTATTTTGTGAATTACATGAATTAAAAAATTTATATAAACCTGAATTTGTTGTTTATTCGGTTTTAGGTAAAAGAATTAAAAATAGTGAAAAAGTGTTATTTTTGGTTCGTTCAATATTTTTTGATTGTTTATGTATGGAGGTGTAATTAGTTTTTGTGTTTTTTTTAAGTGGGGATAGAAAGGAGAATGAGATTATGAATAAGAATTTGGAGGAAGAATTAGAACAAAAAACAACAGAATTTAATAACTTGAAAACAACTAAGTTAGGTGATGTTGGAGAAGAAATTGTAGATAACTGGTTATATGTGGAGGGTTTTGATGGTTGGGGAACTTCGGATATTTATTCTGTTAACCATGAAAAGAGTCATATTATTGATCGTGTTGTATTTACCAGTGGATCTATGATTGCGTTTGATGTAAAAACAAAAACAAGCAGGGATATATATCCTGATATTTCTATTGATACACCGGATTATAAAACTTATAAAAAATTGGCTGAAAATGGGAATTATGTAATGGTTTTTTTTGTAGATTATAAGTTGAAAAAATGTTATGGTGGGTTTTTAAGTGGTGTTAGAAAAGAACGGGGTATTGATAGTGAATGTTATGTTGATGGTAGGAGGTATCCTTTTCATGTAGATAGTTTTGGAAAAGGGGTTACCTATTTACCATTACAGAATATGACAGATTTTTTTTGTTTGAGTGATGATGATTTAGAAAGATTAAAACCGTTTATTGGTGGGAAGTAATTAATTTATTGTATAATGTTTGTATTAAGTATGTATAATGTTTAATAGAAATTGTATAATATTTGTATATTGTTAAATTTTGAAAATTGGACTGCTAAAATAGAAATTTTATTAATTATTGGTGGTTGGCAGTCCAATTTATTTTTATTTATTTTACCTATTTTTAGGGAGTGTCTACCTTGACATAAAACAGGGAGAAAGGTAGTTTTAAGATGAGTGATGAAAATTTAAGTGATAAAAATGTAAGTGATGGTGGTGATGATGGTGAAAAACAAAATCCTAGTAAAGTTGTAACAGAAGGTGGGAATCCTGAAAATAACAAAACTGTGAAAACTTTTACTCAAGAAGAAGTTAATTCCATTATTCAGAATAGGTTGAAGAAGGAAAAAGATAGTTTTAGTTTGGAGAAGGATGTATTGGTTGGTGAGTTAGATGTTTATAAAAAGTTTGTAGAAGGTTATGTTAGTGATTCTATATCAAGCTTTGATATAACGGTTGGTGATATTCTAAAAAAGTTACCAATTTCAGATCAACTTGATTGGATTCAAAAAAACAAAGACAAAATAAACAACCAAAATAATAATACAAACATTCCTGAAACTCCAAATGGGGGAGACAAAAAAACTTTCAAACCTTCAAAATCTAATTTTAGGTTGTAGTCATATTTTCCCTAGAAAACAAAGAAAACAATCTAAAATAACTTGTTCTAATATACACATTATGACAAGTTTAAATAATTTATTGATAATAATTATGATAATAATTAAGTAAGACAATAATAGTTATCTTACATAATTATCAATAAAAAATGGTTTTTAGGAGTAAAAACACTAAAAATACACTTAAAAACCAATAAAATTTATTAAAAAATTAAAAATTTATACCAATATTTTGGTACAAAATGGAGGAAATTTATAATGGCAGATATTACAAAAATATCAACTGCAAGTTTAGATCCTGTTTCAGCTCGTGCTGTTCCCTTTATTAGTGGGTTGGTAGCAGGAGAACTTTTACAAAAAGCGTCCCCTTGCTACATTTTAGGGGAAGAAGTATTTATGAGTGGTTCTAGTGTAACCGAAACATTTAATATCGTTTCTGGTTCGTTGATTCAAACTCGTGTAGATGGTTTTACTGCTGAAAGTGTTTTGAGTGGCGAACCTGTTACGTTGTTTGGTGCTGGTGCGAGATTCAGTTATTCTAGTGGTTTAATGAGTGGTTCTCCCTTGTTTGTGGGTGTTTCCAGTGGTTCATTATCATATACTAAGTCGTTTGAAGGTGATTTACCTGTTGCACGTGTAATTACATCAACTGATATTATCATCTTGAAATAAGGGAGGAAAAATACAATGGCAAATACTAATTTAACCGGCGTTTATAGTGTCGAAGATCTCTTAGTAGTTCGTAATTCTTCAGCAGCTGAATTCGGACAAGACAAAATTTTTGCAACTTTACAAGCTGATTTAGCGTTTTATAACGAACAGGTTAACGAACAACTATCAGTTTTCGCTGAACCATTAACAGAACAAATAAGAACCTGGGGTGGTTCTGTTATGCATCGAGGAACCAAAATTGATCAATTTGGTGTTGCTCCTGGTAAAAAGGGTTATGTTGCATCTAACGTCGCATTTCCAATTTATGACTGGTCATATTCTGTAGGTTGGACTAACAAGTACTTACAAAAAGCTAGTCCTGCCGAATTAATGTCAGAGTATCTCGCAATTCGACAAGGTCACGCTTTTGATATGACACAGGAAGTAAAACGAGCAATCTTTAACAACACAAACTATACATTTGTTGATAAAAATAACAACGGTGTTTCATTAACAATTAAACGTTTACTCAATGCAGATGGCGATTCTATACCAGACTATCAGGGAAGTTCCTTTAACGGTTCTTCACATACTCATTATGTAGCAAGAGCTTCTGCACTAGCGGATTCGGATATTACCAATTTAGTTTCTAATGTGACGGAACATGGACATACTACTGGTTTGATGATTGCAATCAACATTGCACAAAAAGCAACAATCGCAGCATTAGGAGGTTTTACTCCCCTTGGTTCTGCACTGGTAGCTTACAACTCAACCGACACAACCAAATTAACATTAGATAATTCAGATCTCAATAACCAGATGATCGGCTTATGGAATGATAGTATTGCTGTTTGGGTGAAACCTTGGGTTCCTGCTAGCTACATGTTATGTCTGTCAACCGATGCTGATAAAGTTTTAGGTTACAGACAGGAAAAGAATCCATCATTACGTGGTTTACGTTTAGCTGCTAGTATGCCTAACTACCCATTAATGGCTGAAACCTACGAATCCACTTATGGTTTTGGGGTAAATGCGAGAAGTTCGGCTGCGGTGTTATACATCGGTGCTACCTCTTGGGCTAATCCAACTATTAGTTAACTAACCCAACTTAAATAAAATAGGTTGGGTATTTTTCTATACTCAACCTATTTTTTATAGAAAGGAGGGTTTTAAAATGACATTATCAACTTATCTAGAATCATATCTAGGTACAACACTAACCAACCAACTTAATTGGTCTACTTCAGGTAGTTCATTCGATTTCATTGTAGAGGAAACACTATCAACTTATGGAGTATCAAGCGAATTAGAAGCAACGAATCTACCAAAATTACATGCAATAGCAAAAGTGAAATTATGGGAAGCTGTTCTCAGGGAATTTAGTTTCGATTTTGATTATACAGATTTATCTAGTTCTATTAGACGTTCTCAAGTTTTTGAAAATATCCAAAAACAATTAAACCAGGCTATCAGTTCAGCTTACCAATACCTACCACAATACAAAATCAGAATCGGTAAATATAACTTAGATAAAAATGATCCATATTCCAACACTCCCTATTCAGATAGGACAGTGTAACCATGAAATCACTTAACCAATATACCTATAATCGAATTCAAAATTCCCAACAAGAAACTTTTTTAGACACAGGTTACTTTTCAACTGTTACAACTACTTCTGGTTCTTATGGTGAACCAATAGAAAATTCTGTTTCAGGTTCTCCTATAGCTTGTAGTTTTCATTGGACAGGTGGAAAAGAAACATGGAAAGAACCTGTTAATTATTTAAAAGCAGATGCTATTCTAAAAATTCCAACCAACACACAAGTTAACCAAAAAGATTTATTTATACTAACCAAACAAAAAACAGAAACACTATCTAATCCTATAACATTTGAAGTAATTTCAAATCCTAGAAAATCCATTTCAGGAATCATCATAGATTTAAAAAAGGTGGAAACATGACAGAGTACATAAAAGGGATAGATAAATTAAGTCGTGCATTGGATGATTTAACCGATACAGTTCAAACAAATAATAACTATCTGTTATCTGCTGGTTATACCCTATTAGCTGAATCACAAAAAAATGCTCCTGTTGATACTGGTTTTATGCGTAATTCTGGTTATGTTGAAGAGGTTTTGGATTCTGTTTTTATGGGTTTTAGTGCTGAGTATGCTTACTATGTTCACGAGGGACACCACAGCTGGGAAGGTAATCCGTTTGTTTCAAGAGCAATTTTTGAGAACATAGACCTGATTACAGACAATGCAAAAAAACAATTAGAAATAGATTTGGGGGTGTAACTTGAAAATAGAACAAACGTTAAAAAATATTTTCACTTCTGGTTCTATTAATGCTTACAATCTAAAAAAACCTGAAAAGTGTTCACTACCAGTAGTTGTTTATAAACGTATTGGAAGATCTAAAATTTCAAGAAATTTTTCTAATAATGGGGATTTGGAATCTGTATTAATTCGTTTTTCTGTTTTAGGTGATAACTATTCTGAAACAGTCCAATTAAGTGAACAATTAGAAACTCTATTGGATGGAAATAAAACGAATTTTGAAAATTGTTCTTTTGTGGGTGGTAGTGAAAACTATGTCGAAGATACTAAATTAAACGATTTAGTGTCTGATTATGAAATTATAAACAAAATTTAAAAAATAAAAGTGGGAGGTGAAAACCTATGTCAAATTCTGATTCAAAAATCAATTTTGATGTTAACGTTTCCGGTTCGTATGTAGTGTTAGGTGAAGTTAAATCTGTTGCACTACCGGAAATTGTTAATAGTGCATTGGATAATACAAATTATTCTAGTGGTGGATGGAAAGAAAAAATTTCAAGTGAATTAAAAGAAATTCCACCTTTTACCACAGTAATTAACTTTAATACTTCTGCCAGTTCATTAATTGGTGATGTTATTAATGGTACAAAGAAAAATTTTCGGATTGGTTATCCTAATTCAACAACTTGGTCTTTTGATGGTATTGTCACGCGATTTAAACCGATGGATTCAGATGCCAGTTCTCCAAACGTTTTAAGAGCAACTTTAACAGTTGAACCAAGCGGAAGTCCGCTAATTGCCTAATTATAAAGGGGTAGATAACTACCCCATTTTTCAAATTTTGGAGGGAAAATGGCAGATAATGAAAATTTAGAATTAGAAGAGATTTTAAAAAATATTCAAAATAACAAATTTAAAAAAGAAATTATTTTTGTTCCTCAATTTAAGTCTAAAATTGAGGTTCGGGAATTGAACGGAAAAGATTTTTTAGATTGTTCGTTAAACTCAGATAGTGAAGATGAATCCAAAGGTTCTTATTTGGTCAATGCAATTATAAAAAGTTGTTACACTCTACAAGGGGAAAAAATATTTAACCAACCAGAACATAAAAATAATGTTTTGATGGTTAATTCATTACAAAAAGATTCTTATCTATTGCTTGTAAGTACAGTTACAAAAGTAAATAAAGAAGTAAAAATAAAAAACTAACTGAAAATCCACAACTTAGATTTATATATGATCTATGTAGACAATTTGGGATCTATGATGTGGATCAATTCTTAGAAACTACAACTGCAAAACAGTTAAACACATGGAAAAATTACTTTTCTATTTATCGGTTTAATGAAGAACGTTCTGACTATAGAATGGGGGTAATGGCTAGTTTGCTTGCTAACATCTACAGAGACCACGAAGTCAAAACAGAACCTTTTAAACCAATAGATTTTTTTCCAAAATTTGAAAATATTAAGAAAGTTGAAAATAAAACGTTTGAAGAAAAACCAGAATCAATCATGTTTAAACTGGGTTTGATCTTCAGGAAAGGAGAATAAATGGCAAAAAAACTTCCTGAACTTGTGGTTCCCATTTCAGGGGACACTAAAAAATTTGAAGATTCAATGGATAATGTTAAAAAAACCGTTGGAGAAGCAAATACATCATTTGGTTCAAAAATGGGAGATATTGGTTCGAGTTTAAATCAATTATCTCAGGAAATAACCGGATTTTCGTTAACTCAGGTTGCCACTATCGGAACAGCTACCAAATTATTA
Source organism: Patescibacteria group bacterium UBA4067 (assembly GCA_002382025.1). Lineage (GTDB taxonomy): Bacteria > Patescibacteriota > Minisyncoccia > Minisyncoccales > Minisyncoccaceae > Microsyncoccus. The sequence goes on from DFZB01000052.1 coordinate 10,288, forward strand.
CAAGAAGGTATCCAGTTTGCTAAAGATTCCGTTGCTGAATTTTCTGCTTACGGTGATCAGATCTCAAAAATGGCAGCTTATACCTCCACTTCAACAGAAGAAATGTCTAAACTATACCAGATAACAGATGATCTTAGAATTCCTGTTGGTGATTTAGAAATGGCATTGAAAACCATGACTGATAAGGGAACTGCACCTTCTATTGCAGGAATAAAACAGTTATCAGATCAATATTTATCTTTAGAATCCCCATTAGAACGAGCACAATTTTTGACAGATAATTTTGGTCGTGCTGGTCAGGACATGGCTAGATTAATGGAAATGGGGGGAGATGGTATCCAAAGTGCAAGTGATGAAATTGCTAATTGGATGATTGTTACTGGTGAATCTGAAGAAGTTGTAAAAGATTATTTAGCTACTCTAGACTCTTGGGGAGAAGCTATGGATCAAATTAAATTTAGATTTGCTCAAAATGTAACTCCCGCTGTTACCAATTTTATGCTTGCTATTCTTAAAACGAATGAAACTATTAATGATGGAAACCGTGTGTGGTATGATTATATACTACAGGTAAACGCAATAAAAACGCTGTTTGTTTTTATAAAATCCCTTTTTGATGCATTTGGTGGAAAACTAGATAATACGACCGATTCAGTAGTTGATCAAACAACCGCTGCTAACGAATTAAAACTTGCATGGGATGGAGTTAATAATTCTGTTAATTCGTACTCATCAAATGTTACTAGAGGGAATATATACGATCGTCCTAACTATGGTTCTAACTATGGTACAGGTCATGCTCAGGGTGGGTCATTTGTAATTCCTGATGGTTTTTATAATGACAGTTTTTATCTGGGTGCTGGTCACTTTGCACAATCAGGAGAAGTAATTACGATTACACCAAAAAACCAAACTGAAAAAGTGTCGAACTTATACAATCAAAGAATTGAAAATTTACTTCAACAACTTGTAAACAAACCAACACTCAATAAAAACGATTTAATAACCGCTAATCGTGAATTAATAAATAAAAATTTAAATTAAGGGGGGATTATGTCTAATTTAAAAATTTTTTATGAATTTTACGATTCTAATATCAGTTCATGGACTGACATTTCATCCTATGTTTTAGGGGATGTTAGTGGTTTTTATGGAATGGCTAACAATGATCAAGTTGATAGAGTTGCCAGTATTGGTCAAATAAACCTAACCCTAAATAACAGTGAGGGAAAATTTACACCTGGAACAGTTACTTGTTTTAGTGGGTTTGATTATGGTTCAAAAATAAGATTAAGAATTGAATACTCTAATATTTCTTTAATTCGTTTTTTAGGTCATGTTTCATTAATAAATTTGGATGCAGGTACTTTTGGAAAACGCACAGTTTCTATTGTTGCTTATGATTGGTTTGATTATGCAAACAATGAAGAAGTAAATATATCAGAAATTAAATACAATCAAAAAATTAATGAAGGGGTTAATTATTTAATTTCATTAATGGAACATCAACCAGAATTTACAGAGTTTTATGTAGGTGATGATACTTTTCCTACTTTGTTTGACAATGTAGTTTCAGGTGGAAAAGTCATTGGTGAGTTTCAAAAATTAGCACTTTCAGAACTATCATTTATTTACTTAAAACATGACAATGATAATACTTTAGTTGTAGAAAATAGAAATAAAAGAAATGCGAATTCTGAGCTGACTTCTATTCCTGTTTCCCCTGATTTTTCATTGGAATTATTAACTGAAGAGTTAGTGTAACATTATTTCTGTAA
>DFZB01000037.1 GCA_002382025.1 Patescibacteria group bacterium UBA4067
AAGCTTTTTAATTGGTTTTAATTTGACAAAAAAGAAATAAAGGTTAATATTTGCTTGTATTACAATTAAGAACAAAAAAATGAAAACAAAAATTATTATTGGTTTATCTATTATAATTGCTATATTCTTTATTGGTTTTGCGTATGAAGAAAAAACAAAAATTCCTTTTCAAGAACAAAATATTATTTATGAAAATGAAGAAACAAACGAAGCAAGAGCTCGTAATTTTCTAAAAGCTTTGCAAAGTAATGATTATAATAAAATATCAAGTTTATCCACAGAACAATTAACTAGTGAATTAACAGAAGAAAAATCACAAGAATTAAAAGAATTGCTTGATCAAACATGGGGAGAAATGAGTGATTTGGGAGAGCCAGAATACCCAGATTTTGGAGAGGATAAAATTGTTTTAGATTACAGGAATTCTCAATTTGAAAAAGAACCAGGTAATATTCTTATTCGCTTTATATTCAACGAAGAAAACAAATTGGCTCAAATATATTTTGATTCTCCAAAATTAAAAGAAGCAGTAAACAACATTGATTAATTTTTGAAAAAGAATACTATGCATTGGCTTGACAAGTAGTTTTTTATTTTGTATATTGGTAATATAAGAAAATTGATAATATTAATATTACTAATATGTTTAATATATTAAGATTAGAAGAAATAGTTAATGATCAATTGAAAAATTTAATGAGCAAAGACTCAGGAATGGAAAGATTGATAGATTTTGATAAATACATTAACTCTAAACAAATTGTAATTTTATCTGGAATAAGAAGAAGTGGCAAGTCAACTCTTTTAAAACAATTTTCAGAAAAGTTAGGTGGTAATTTTTATTATATTAATTTTGATGACGAAAGATTAATGGATTTTGGAGTTAACGATTTTGATAATCTTTTAACTGTTTGGAAAAAAACCAATCAATCAAAAAATATATTTATTGATGAAGTTCAAAACGTAGAAAGCTGGGAGAGGTTTGTAAGGAGGGTATATGAAGAAGGATACAAAGTCTTTATAACTGGTTCTAATGCTAAACTATTATCTTCAGAGCTTTCAACTCACCTTACTGGAAGATATTTCAAGATAGAGCTTTATCCGTTTTCTTTTAAAGAGGTTTTGTCTTTTAATAAAATAGATTTTTTAACATTATCGTCAAATAATAGAGTCGAAATAACTAAAAAGTTTGATGAGTATTTAGTTTTAGGAGGATTCCCCGAGTTTATAACATATAAGAACAGAGAATTTTTAAAAAGAACTTACGAAGATGTTATATATAAAGACATTATTACGCGTTTTGGAATAAGGGAAATAACAGCATTTAGAGAATTATCAAATTTTCTTTTTAATAATTTTACTAAAAAAATTGGATATCAAACAATAGCGAAAGCATTAGGAATAAAAAGCTCTATATCAGTCAGGGATTATATAGGCTTTTTGCAAGAATCGTATTTAGTTTTTGAACTTTTCAAATATGACTATTCTCTTAAAAGACAATATATTTCTGATAAAAAAATATACATTATTGATAATGGGATGAGAAATACAGTGGCATTCTCTTTTTCTGAGGACAAAGGAAGACTTTTGGAGAATCTTGTTTTCATTGAACTTAAGAGAAGGGGAGAAGAAGTATATTTTAGTAAAGACAAGGGGGAATGCGATTTTTTGATAAAAGACAAGAGCAGAATAACAAGTGCTATTCAGGTTTGTTATTCTCTAGATGAAGAAAATGAGAAAAGAGAGGTTAAGGGATTAGTAGAGGCTATTAATCAAAACAATTTAAAAAATGGGTTAATATTAACATATGGAGAGGAAAAAGAAATCACCCTGGATAATATTAATATTAAAATAATGCCTGTTTGGAAATGGCTTTTAGGAAGAGATTGACAAATTAATATATTGGTGTATAATTGGTATATAAAGTAATAAGATTTGTATTACTATATGAACAAAAAATATACCACATTAAGCAAAAAAGAGCTAGAATTATTAGAGAGTTTAATCAAGCAGTACGGTAATGTTGTTGATTTTGCTTTGATTTCTAAAGAATTAAATACAAGCAGTAAACAAATAATTAAGAATTTAGTATCTTCTTTAATTAAAAAGGGGTGGTTGGTTAGAATTAAAAAAGGAACATTCTTTATTTCAGATATTTCAGGAAGGGGATTAATTGATCTTAATCAATTAACCATTGCCCAATTATTGATTAAAGATTCATATATTTCTTTTGAGGCAGCCCTTCAATATTATGGATTGTTTGACCAATATTTAAGTAAGATTTATTCAATAAGCAATACAAGGAAAAGTAAAAAAGAATTTAAGGATTGGAAATATGTTTTTTGTAAAACAAAAAAAGGATTATATGGTGGTTTTAAAGAATTTAATATGGATGGTTATTTAATTAAAATAGCAAGTAAAGAAAAAGCAATAATTGACTTTTTGATTTATAGAAGAACAATCCATGGCATGGATTTGGTTTTAGAGAAGCTAAAAGAACATAAAAATGATTTTGATTTTAAATTAATGATTAGTTTGGCTAGTAATTCCTCAATTGTGGTTAAAAGATCTCTTGGTTTTTTGTTTGATTTGGTGGGCATAGATTCTAGCGAGCTACATAAACAAATTGAGAAAAGAAGAGATTATAGTCTTTTGTGTAATAAAAAAGAAATATTTAATGCTAAGTGGAGAATATATATTGATAAATATTTTGAAAAATATGTTAAATAAAGGATTAATAACAAAAGATCAGCTTAAGATAATCAATAGACACAACTTAATTATCCTTAAAAGAAAAAGAAGATATTTTTTATACTGAAAAAATACAAGATGAGGAGGTGAAAAAAATATTAAAAATAATCAATTTTTAAGCATTGATTTTCTATTGATTTTGATATATTATTAAAAAAACATATGGAAGGAATTAATTTTACCAATAAAGCTCAGAAAATGATGATGAATGCTCAGAACCTAGCTGGTTCAATGGGTCATCAACAAATAGATGCTATTCATTTATTATTAGTCATTATTTCTGACTCAGAAAACATTGTTACAAGCCTTTTAAATAGGTTGAATGTTAATGTTGAAGACTTGATTAAAAAAACAAAAACAGGATTGAATCAAGTACCTGAAACACCTAAAAACCAAGCTCCTGGTCAATTTTACTTAACCCAAGACATGGTTAAGGTTTTAGAAAGAGCAAAAGAAGAAGCAATGGCTTTAACAGATGAGTTTATTTCTTTAGAGCATTTGTTTTTAGCTATTCTTTCAACTGATAGTTTGGCTAAGGATATTTTAGAAAAA
>DFZB01000028.1 GCA_002382025.1 Patescibacteria group bacterium UBA4067
CCTGAAAGCTTTACTCCTCTTTCTCCTATTATTGTATCAAGTCCTTTTTCCATTTTTCCAAAAAATTCATCAACTCTAGACATTTTTATTACTTCTTTTATTTTTTCTTCTGATACTTTTTCATTAATTCCAAAAAGAATGTTATATCTTAAGGTGTCGTCAAAAAGAATAATATCTTGAGGAACAATTCCTATTGATTTCCTGTACTCAGACAATGATAATTGTTTTAAATCGTGTCCATCAATTAATATTTTCCCCTTTTGAGGATCATAAGCTCTAATTAATAATTGAATTAAAGTTGACTTACCCGCCCCACTACTTCCAACAATTGCTATTCTTTGTCCCGATTCTATTGAAAGATTAATGTTTTTTAAAATAACTTGCTCTTTTATTTCCGAATCTATTTCTCTTTTTGGATATTTAAAAAATAAATTATTGTATTCTATTTTTCCCTTAAAGTCTTTTACAATAATTGGATTACTTATTTCTTTTATGTCTGGGACCATATCCATTAAAGCAAAATATTTTTTTAATTCAGCATAAAGTTTTGTTAATCTTCTTTGAGTTCTTGATAAGTACCATATTCTGTCAAAAGCATTATTTGACCAAGACAAAATAATAACTAAAAATCCTGGGGTGTACATTCCCTGATAAACTAAGTATATGCCCACAATTAATGCTAATATTCTTGATACATCAGAAACAATGTTTCTTATTTGTGAATATTTTATAAATTTCATCCATAAAGCTTTTTCCGAAGAAGCAATAGAAAATAGTCTTTCATCATATTCCTTTATAATCTTTTCCTCTTTGGCATTAACTTTTATTAAAGAAATGTTTCTTAAAAATTCTGACTGTCTTTTATCAGAATCAACCCACATATCTCGAACTTTTCCTAATTCTTCTCGTAAAGCATAATTAGTATAAAAACTAATAAAAAGAAATATAATTATACCTATAAGAATAATTAAACCTAGCGTTGGTGCTAAAAAGAACAAAGCAACAACAGTTACTGTGATTTGTAAAAATGCTGGTAATATTTGATAAAGTAAAATATTAGCTAATTCAATTAAAGCGCTCTGTCCCCTATCAATAATACTTTTCTTTATTCCTGAATTTTGATTTTCATGTTGACCAATAGAAAATTCAAAAACTTTTTTTAATGTATTTTCTGCAACTTTTCTAGGAACATCAAATTCAAATTTTTGAATTTCTATTTTTTCTCTTATATAATTAATAACAATATTGTTGGAAAGAAGAATTGCCAAAGAAAGTAAACAAAGCTTTAATACTTCTTCGAATTCTTGTCCTTGTAAAATTCCATCGATAATTTTTCCATAAATATATGGTGAAATTAAACTCAAAGCCTCTTGGATAATCATTATTAGAAATATAATAAAAATAACTCCTAAAAAGGGTCTATATATTTCTTTAATCTTTTTAAAAAACTGCCAAATTGTAAAATTTTCTATTTTTACTGATTCCATAAAAATTCCAAAAAACTAGTTTATTTTTTTTCCTTTAGATTAGCTTCTATTTCTATTGTTTTTCCATCTCTTAAAACATTAAGCACAACACATTCTCCAATAGCATATTTAGAAATAATATCTGCCATGGTATTTTCTTGTGTTATTTTTTCTTTATTTATTTCTAAAATAATATCATATTCTTTTAGTCCTGCTACATCAGCACTAGAGTTTTTAGCTATTGCTGATTCTCCAAACATTTCTCTTACAATCAATGCTCCATAATTAACATCTATCTTATTTGTTTTAGATATTTCAGGATTTAAAATAACATATTTTACTCCCAAATAAGGCCTTTTTATCTTCCCATTCTTTTTAATTTCTTTTAATTCATCTTTAACATAATTAATTGGTATAGCAAAACCAATATTTTCTGCTCCCATAATCATGGCTGTATTAATACCCACAACCTCACCCTTCATATTAACCAAAGGACCTCCTGAATTACCAGGATTAATAGCAGCATCGGTTTGTATTAATCCTCTTAAAAAAGTGACATTGGAAGTAAAGGTATTGTGAGCATTGATTTTTCTACTTAATCCAGAAATTATACCCTTAGAAAGAGTGTCTTCAAATTCTCCTAAAGGATTTCCTACTGCTAAAACATCTTCTCCTAAGTCTAAGCTGTCTGAGTCTCCTAATTTTAAAAATGGAAAATTATTGCCTTGTATCTTTAATATAGCCATATCAACTAATGGATCCTTGTCTACTACTTTTGCTTTGTACTTATGGTCAGGATCAATAATTACTGTAAAATCAGCTTCTTTGTCTTCAACCACATGATTACAGGTTAAAACATATCCATCAGGAGAAACAATAAATCCAGAACCTCCTCCTATTTTCGCCCTATAGCTTCCTTTTACCTTTTTAGGAAAAGCAATCTTTTCTCCTTTAAATGGAAGAAAATAAAAATCTTCTACTTCAGGCAAATCTTTTGAAGCAACAATGGTTATTACTGCTGGACAAACCTTTTTAGCTATTGAAACAATTGATGATTTTTTCATATATTCTTTGTGCCCCCGACAGGAGTTGAACCTGTGGCCTTCACCTTAGGAGTGTGCTGCTCTATCCTCTGAGCTACAGGGGCGCGATTATTTTTTATTAAATTAAGCAAACTATTTATCTTTCTTCTTGTTGAAACATCNNTAAAATTTCGCCACAAGTAAAGCCCTTATTTCTTAAGCATTATATACAATATATCAATTTTAATCAATTATATCAAGCTTGTTTTTTAATTAAAAAAATATATAATAAAACAAATAAGGGCCCGTAGTATAGAGGTAACACGCGTTCATGGCATGAATGAGTCCGGGGTTCAATTCCCCGCGGGTCCACAATAAAAAATAAACCATTTATGTGGTTTAATTTTTTTTAATTATTTTCCTTAAAGGAAAACATTCATTTCTATAATCAAATACTTCCTCTCCTCCGTAGTAATATATTAAATGATAGAATGCATCTATTGTATAGGCGAAATAAAATCTTCCTTTTTTGTTTCTTCTTAAAAGAATCGGGTAATCAGTAAAACGAAACTCATCGTTTAAACATTTTGTTACGATTATTTCCTGTATTTTTGAATAATCTTCAAAAAGAATTAATGTTTTATTTCTGTAATCAATTGTTGTTGCATAATAATCACCTGCACGAATAATTAAATTGCTCCCATCTTGAAAGCTTATCAGTGTTCTTTTTTCAGAAACAACCTTTTGTTCTTTTACACCTCTAATAGATATCTTCATACACAACTCTCCTTTAAATGAACTGTAAATATAAAATATCAAAAAACATAATAATGTCAAATTAAAACCGCCCTTGAATAAAGGCGGTTTAATTGTATTCGTTTTATCTTACAGCGTCTTTCAAAGCTTTTCCTGCTTTAAACTTAGGGCTCTTCATTGCTGGAATTTTAATTTTTTCTCCTGTTTTAGGATTTCTTCCTTCTCTGGCTGCTCTGGCACCTACTTTAAATGTACCAAAACCAGTTAAAACAACTTCTCCTCCTTTTGAAAGAGTTTTTGTAACCTCTTCAATAATAGTATTCAAGGCTTCAACTGCATCTTTTTTAGCCATAGCAGTCTTTTTAACAATTGCCTCTACAACATCTTCTTTTGTCATTTTTGTCATATTATTAAAAGCTTTAAGGTTGAAAATTAATTGTTCATTAATCTCCAAAATTAAAACCTAATTAGAATATAGTGTCGACCTTTTATTTATTATTTTGCGTACTCTATCACCCTCATTTCTCTGATTAAATTTACTTTAATTTCTCCTGGGTACCTTAATTCTTCTTGTATTTTCTTAGCAATCTCTCTAGCCATCTTATGAGCAGTTAGATCATCTATATCTCCTGGTTTAACAAATACCCTTATTTCTCTTCCTCCTTGAATAGCATAAGCTTTTTCAACTCCAGAGAAAGATACTGCAATGTCTTCTAAATCTCCTAATCTTTTTAAATAATTCTCTAAAGAATCTTTTCTTGCTCCTGGTCTTGCTCCTGAAATTTGATCAGCAGCTTGAATAATTCTTGCTTCTACGCTTTCATAAGGATATTCTTCATGATGAGACTTAACAGCAGTAATTACCTTGTCACTTATTTCAAACTTCTCTAAAATCTTTGCTCCTATATCAGTATGCGACCCTTCTATCTTATAGTCAAGGGCTTTTCCAATATCATGAAGCAATCCTGCTTTCTTACATAATGTTATGTCTAATCCTAATTCTCCAGCAATTGCACCTGCTAAAAGTGATACTTCTATACTATGATTTAATACATTTTGACCATAACTTGTTCTGTATTGCAATCTTCCTAAAATTTGCACTAGTTTATCTGGTAAATCAAGCACTCCTGTTTCATAAACTGCTGACTCCCCTGCTTCTCTAATCTTTTTATTGATTTCTTCTTCTGCTTTTTCAATTTCTTGTTCAACTCTAGCTGGTTGTATTCTTCCGTCTTTTAATAATTTCTCTAAGGCAATTTTTGCTATTTCTCTTCTTATTGGATTAAAACTTGAAAGTATAACCATTCCTGGAGTTTCATCAACAATTAACTCCACTCCTGTTGCTTTTTCAAAAGCTCTGATATTTCTTCCTTCTTTTCCAATGATTCTTCCTTTAATCTCATCAGAAGGGATAGCAACAGATGAAGTAGTCAATTCTTGAACTTGAGGCAATGCATATGATTGAACAACTGTACTTATAATCTCTTTGGCTTTTTTTTCATATTGCTCTACACCTCTTTCTTCCATTTTTCTAATTCTTTCTAATATTTCGGCATTGTATTCCCTTTCTACTTTTTCTAATAATTCGTCTTTTGCTTGATCCTTTGTTAATCCAGAAACTTTTTCAAGCTTTTTTAAAGTTTCTTCCTTTAACCCATCTATGTCTTTTTTAATGTCTTTAAGTTTTTCTACTTTTACGCTTATTTCTTTTTCTTTTGCTTGAGTCTCTTTTTGTTTCTCTTCAAGCTCTTCTTCTTTTTTCAAAATACGATTTTCTGCTTTTATTACTGTTTTTTGTCTTTCCTCTAAGTCACCATATGTTTTTCTTTCTAATGTTTCTGCTTTTTCTTTTGCCTTGCTTACTATTTCTTCAGCAGTTTGCTTGGTTTGAATAATTTTCTTCTGAAGCTCAGCTTCTATTGTCCCAGCACGATTCCTGGCAATCGATTGGCGGACATAATAGCCAGCAATGGTTCCAATAATTGCTGATATTGTAATCAACAATATTGGTGTTATCTCTTCTATCATATGTGTAGTTGAAAATTTGGCACATAAAAATATCTACAATATTATTGTTTTTTTAATCTTATATCAATTATAATAAAATATATATTTACCAAAAGTTTCAAATTAATCTATTAATCTAAAACTAGTATATCAAAAAACCCTTATAAAAACAAGGGTTTAATGATTTTGAGATTAAATAATAGGAACCTCCTTCCATCTTGGTAATGGCACTGTTGTTCCTGCTTCTCCTTCTGCAGCACATTCAGAACCAGAAATAATTAATCCTGGTTTTATAGTTTCTGAAGTAATTGAAGAATTATATTTAAATATTGGATTGGGTGTATTGTTTGTTGAATTTATGTATGTTCCATTGCTTTCTGGTAA
>DFZB01000065.1 GCA_002382025.1 Patescibacteria group bacterium UBA4067
GAGAAAGAGGAGTAAAGCTTTCAGGGGGGGAGCGCCAAAGAGTTGGTATTGCTAGAGCTTTAATTAAAAATCCATCAATATTAATTTTTGATGAAGCAACCTCTAGTTTAGACGTAGAAAACGAATCTTTAATAAAAGAATCAATCGCAAAAGCATCAAAAGGAAGAACAACCATCATTATTGCTCATAGGCTTTCAACAATTAAAGATGCAGATAAAATAGTTGTCTTAGAAAAAGGTGGAATTGTTGGCCAAGGAAAACACAAAGATCTTTTAAAAACATGTGAGGCTTATCAAAAAATGATTAACATTCAAACAATTATAGTTGGAAATTAAAAAAACTATAAATTTATTTTATAGTCTTTACAATGTTCTTTTATTTTTTCAAGAGCAAGAGCTTCAAGAGGGCTTTCTTTTGTTGTCTTTTCGTAGATTATGATCCATTCCTCAAGACTTTTTGCACGAAGAGCCATTTTTTCAACAATAATATTTTGAAATTCAACATTAGAAATTATTCTTTGGTGAATTTGAGACAATTGTTCAAATGTTCTTGCACGGTTCCATAATCTTTTTAAAGCATTTTTTTCAATAGGGCTTCCTTTATTTGTTCGGTCATAAATTATGAGCCATTCTTCAAATGTTCTTGCACGGTTCCATAATCTTTTAAAAGCATTTTTCTGTAAGTCTCCTCCTGGAATTGTTTTATCATGAGCAGAAACCCATTGATAAAATCTTTTATTATTTAGATTCGACAGCTTTTCAAGTGCTATTTCTTTAAGCTCGCTTCCCGTGCTTACTCGATTGTACACATTAAGCCATTTTTTTTTGTTTTCTGCGCAATAATATATTTTTTGGTAAGCAAGTTTTTTTGTTTTGTTTTCTCGAGCTGATTGATTATATATTTCAATCCATTGTTCAAGTGTTTTTGTAAATTGAGAAATTTTTTCAAGCGCTATTTTTTCAATATTACTTCCTTTTTTTGTCCACTTATACACATTAAGCCACTGTTCAAAAGAAAAACTATTCAAAAGTGACTCGGGTAATTGTTCATAAATCAACACTACTGCCATTCCAAATTCAATGGAACATTTTTTCATTAAATCACTTATTGATTTTTCAAGCAACATAATCACCCCTAATGGGTTACACAAACTATACAATATAATTAATTATATGTCAACCTCAAGATTGATTATCTTGAACAATATAAAGTTTGCTAATTTTTTGTATTTTGCTACAATAAAGATAATAATAAATAATAATAAAAAAATATGAATTTTGAACAATCATTTAACAACGAAGACAAAGAAAAAGAAGTGAGCCAAGAAGAATTAGCAGAAATAGGAGATAGGGTATTAGGAAACATTAAAACAATTGAAGAAACCATTGAAAAGTTAGAAAAAGAAAAAGAAGACATATCAAACAATAATGAAAAAGAAAACGACCCTAAATCTAATTCACGCTTACAATACATAGAAAACATATTACCTGCCTTTTATGCAAAAATAGAATTTCTTAAAGATTTAGCAGGTCAAGAATAAAAACTAATCAATATTAAAGATTTAGACTGAAAAAACAGAGCAAATATTATTATTTATTTTGAAATAAAAAAAGGGGCCTTTGCAGGGACCTTTTTGTCTTGATGCTTATATGATTTTTTTTATTTAATTTATTGTCAATATATGGGTCGATTATGTGGCACAATTAGAACCATAGATTGGGAGAGAATAAGAGCAGAGGCTAATTTTAGTAGGTATTGACTTTAAATTTAGATAGGATATAATTTATTTATACACGCCCCAGCCAGCCGAAAGGTCCGTTGGGGTTTTTATTAAATATTTATGAAAAGAATTTTACTTATAGATGGAGAAAATTTTAAAGGTAAGATAAGGAGCGTTTTTAATGCTGAAGGAATCAAAGATTTAATTTGGCATAAGTATGATTTTAAAGGGCTTTTTGATAAGGTTTTAGTGGGAATAGAAATTAATGAGGTGTGCTTTTATTTTGCTCGCATCAAGGATCATCCTAAAAGTTCAGAAAAATCTAAACAATTAATTGAAGAACAGAGACTACTTAAAACTTATTTAGAGAGTTACGGGTTTAATGTGATAATGGCGGGAAGTGTTAGAGGGAATATCGATAAATGTGGCACATTGGTTTTCAAGGAAAAAGGAGTAGACGTAAGGATTGGAGTAGATATGGTCGTTTTGGCTTGTGATAAAAAAGTTGATTCAATAATTTTATGTAGTTCTGATTCTGATTTGCAGCCAGCTATTAAGGAAGTGTCTGAGAGGGGAGTAGAATGTATTTATTTTGGGTTTGAAATGCAGCCCAACAAAGGAATAACATATACAATGACAAGAACTATTCTTATCAGAAATTCGGAAATTTTAGCATTCAAGAATAAAGAAAATACTTTGCAGATATAAGCAATATGCCTGAACTAAAAAGTAAGATATTATAAGACTTTATTGCCTTAAATTATTGGTGGGTCAGCTATGTGATATTTTCAGAACTTTGGATTGGGTAGAGATAGGGGATAGATTGCAATTATTAAACTTGAGATAAAAAAATAAGCGCTATAAATTTAATTATTTTGCGCTTTTATTATAGTTTTCATTTTTTCTAAAGCAAATGCTTTAGTGTCTTTTTTTGTCTCTGCTCGTAAATAAACCGCGAGCCATTGATCGAAAGTCTTTGCGGTTTTTGATATTTTGCTTAAAGCAATCCCCCTAAGCTTACTCATTGGGTTATTTTGATCGTAGACCGCGAGCCATTGATCGAAGGTTTCTTCCAGTGCAGATATTTTTTCCCAAGCAATTTTTTCGGGTATACTTTTTGAAGTTGATTTATTGTAGACCGCGAGCCATTGATCGAAAGTCTCTGCTAATACAAATACTTTTTTCCAGGCAAGTTTTTTAGATTCGCTTCCTGGATCTGCACGCCAATAGACCGCGAGCCATTGATCGAAAGTCTCTGCTAATACAAATACTTTTTTCCAGGCAAGTTTTTCGATTTCAGTTGGACAATTTTTCCTCTTACTTTGTTCATAAATTGCGAGCCATTGATCGAAAGTCTCTGCCGTCTCGGACATTTTTTTTAGAGCAAGAATGTCAATTTCATTTAGATAATTTCTAAATTTTTGACTGTAATTAAATATTGCGAGCCATTGATCGAAAGTCTCTGCAGTCTCGGACATCTTCCCCAGGGCAAGATTTGAACATTTTTTTGTTCGTGAACAGATTGCGAGCCATTGATCGAAAGTCTCTGCAGTCTCGGACATCTTTTTTAAAGCAAAATTTTTGAGTTTGTTTTCTGATTTATCTTGGTCGTATGCCTCAAGCCATTGATCGAACAATATTCCTAACTCAGACATTTTTTCAAAGGCAAATTTTCTAATTTTTTCTTTTGGTTTTTGATTATACGTTTTTAACCAATATCTGAACAATATTCCTAGCTCAGACATTTTTTCTGAAGCAATTTTTTCAATTTTACTTTCTGCTTCTGTCCACGAATAAACTTCAATCCATTGTTCAAGAGAAATTGTTTCTAAAAAAGATTTCTCTAGTTGATCACAAAGCAATACCACGGCTAGTCCAAAATCAATGTTTCGGTCTGCCATTAATTTTTCAATTGAATTTTCAAGCATCAATACCATCTCCGGATGGGTTATTTATAACATATTAGTGTTATTTTGTCAATATGTGGGTCGGTTGTGTGACGCATTCAGAACTTTAGATTGGGAGAAAATAAAGGAAGAAGTGGAGTGTTTTCAGTTAGTAGATTTTTAACAAAAAAGTTAAACAGTTATTTTAGTATTTTTATTTTCTCTTCTATTATTTTTATGAGACCTGCTTTTTGTATAGGTATCTTTTTATTGTTAATTTCATAATGGGCTTTTTCTTCAGGGGCTTTGTAAACAAAAAAGGGGATTAATTTATATACACATATACCATAAATAAGTCTGCATCCTTCACTGGGAGATGTTTTTGGATTAGTTATGGGCACTCTTTTCTTATAAAAATGAAAATCTTTGTCTTCCAGTGTTTTTTTAGTAATAAGGTCCCCAAAGATAGTTTTTGGGGGGCACGAGTTTAAAATAATATTGTCTGTTGTTTTGCCGATAATTATATTACAAGTATTTTTTATATCCTCTTTTAAGGATACTAATTTTTTTAGTCTCTTTAAATCGTTTTCTATTAATCCAACATCACAGTATTCAATTACTTTAGACATAAATCAAATAATTTTTTGATAGCTTCATCAGAGATTTCTCCTTGATAATTATCACAATCTTCGTTTTCTGGGTATTCTTCATCCCTATAATCAACTAATTTAAAGTTTATTACGCCCCCCATTTTTGATCCCAAGTAAGGAGTATCTTTATGAGCCAATATAATTATATCATTTGTTGAAAGCCTAAAATATTTTTCACAGACTTTACGAACTTCTTCTATTTCGTCAGCCGTTAAGAAGTTGAGGTCACACATTTTTTTAGGCCTATAAAGGCTTTTTTTATTTCCATTTTTTACGTATTTATCAATTGTAATAAAGTCTTTAGCTTTTTTAATTGCTAGATCAACTACATTTTTGTCAGGAGTCGGTCCGTATGTATTTTTATAGTAATTTATACCAGTTATTGTTTTTCTATTTTTTTCAAAATAATCAGCATCACAAAAATAAATTAATTTCCATAATTTTGTTTCATATAGGTCATTATTGTTATAATTATTAACAATATAAACAAGCAGTTGTTTGAACTTTTCTATGTTTTTTACACTCATATTATTATATTTTAACTTAATAATATTATAGCACCTTTTAAGATATTATTAAATACAATAGCATTATTTGATTTTTTGCTATTTTTATAATAGTTTCACGTTGTTTTTTTGTTTTATATTATTATGTTAATATGATATTATTAAACAATAATATTTGATTAACAAATATGAATTATTCTAAAAAATTAATAATCAGACTGCAAAAATATTGGAAAAATAGATTTGGCATAGATCTAAGCCAAGAAAAATCAGAAGAATATTTAGAAAGTTTAGTTAGCTTTTATTTAGCTTTAGTTGATGATTAATGTTATTGAGAAGTTGGGTAAATTTACTGTAAGCACCGATAGGTGCTTTTTTGTTTGTTTTGTTGTATAATATTGTTAAGATAAATCATATGAAACAATTACCAGAAGAATTTCCTATAAGATATGCGCTGATTGTATCAATGTATGATTCCGAAGACAGAGACAACTCCTTTCTAGGAGAAGTGTTGTTTAATGAATACTTATTATTGCTGAGAGATAGACCATTAAACTATTCCTTATTGTTTCCAAGCTATATATCTTTAGATTTTACGATATTAGATCAAAAAGCATTTCAAATATCAAAGTTGTATGCAGATGATAGTTGGCCAGATATGGTAAAACAAAAAATTAAAGAAATCCTTCCCGAATCTTTTCCTTATGGTTTCTCTGCAGGAAGAGCATTTTCTATAGGATTATATAGTTATAAAAGATCATATGAGCTTCCAGCATTTTTTAAATTTAGAAATAAATTAAATCATTATAACTCCAAGCATTTTAATAAAATATATGAACGGGTTAAAAGGGGAGAATTAGATGAATGGGATTTGTACAGATTATTGGGAGATAACAAAAGAGCAATCAGGCAAGATTTATATTATTCAAATGTTTGGAAGAAACTAGACGAAGACAAAGAACTTGAAGGATCAATTTTGTCTATAAATAGTGCTATAGAAGCGCTAAAGTTTAAGGACTTGCCCCAGAATAAATCCACAAAGAAAATACCTGTTTTGATTTGTAGGTCCTGGGATGCTTTATTTGCCGAAGAAATTTATGCTTTATACAAAATGTTTAATTTTTGTAGTAATTGTGGTAAAGCTTTGCCATTTGATTATAGTGGTAAATATTGTCCAGCCACGCCAGAAAATACAGCTTGTTTAAAAGAAAGAGCCAGAAAAAGAAAACGTTCACAAAACAAGATCTAAAGTTGTGAAAAATTTATTTACGTTTATTCGTAATCAATAAAAATTCACAAAAAGTTCCCAAAAGCCCACAGAAAGGGGCTTTTTTGATAAATTAGTAGATAATGGAAGACAAAGAAAGACAAAACAACAATGATTTTATAAATTTTGAAGCCAGACAAAACTTATTAGGACTTTTTGAGTTGCTTTTAAAAATAGATAAAAGAGTTAATCCAGATAATTATAAGAACGAAGAAAACGATGATAGACACGATCATACTAGAGCTTAAAGGAAATAGTTTCACTGTGTTAGACTATAAGAAGTTTAATACGGTTAAGGATGTTGTTGAAAATACTACAGGTTTTCATAAGTGGGTAAATAATCCAACTCTGGCCGATAAAAAAGCAGATATTTATAAACCAAGACTAACTTTATTTAAAAGGGGAGAAAAAAATCTTTTTTTAAAAATAGAATTTTCAGCTCCTAAGTTGGTTTTTGGTAACAACCTGCAAGAGTTATGCGAAAACGATTTCTCTTTAGTTGTACAAAACTTAAAAGATAAGCTGTTAGAGATGGGAGTAATAGTTTTTAGCCAACAACTAGAGGGTGCCAACGTTATAGCTTTTCATCCTTCTAAAAACATAAGGATTACAAATGGATTTACTTCTACTTTTGTGATAAGAGAATTAAGCAAGATAGATATAAGTCAAAAGTTTGATATTGATGTTAAGGAATATATGAATTGCGGACTGGCATTGCAATTCTATACTAGGTTATATGCTATCTGTATTTACGATAAGATTAATGATTATTCAAAACCAAAAAGAAGAGCCATAGATAAAGATCAAACAGGAAAACAAAGAGATTTTTTTGAAGTGATTAAAAAGAAAAATTCATTCCTTGAGATTTTAAGAATTGAAGTTAGGTTGATAGGAAAGAAAAAGATAAATGAATTATTGCAATTATTAGGTTTTAATAAGAATCCTAACTTTAAAGATATTTTCAAAAAAGATGTTTGTCAGAAGGTAATAATCAATTGTTGGGAGAGAATATTTGATAATAATCTTTTTATCTTTATGCCTAATTATAATCCTCAAAAGGTTTTAGAGTCTGTACTAATTAAAAATCCTAGCATTAGAACGATTAAAGCTATAAGTATAACAGGATTAGCTCTATTAGCTAAAGACAAGGAGGGGATAAGAGGGCTTAGACAGATAATAGATGGACATAAACCCAAAAAGACTAACTGGCAAGCTGTTAAAAGGTATTTAAGAGGGCTAGACAAGAAAATAGATGTTAAACCACTGGGATTTGTTAAAGACGTAGAGAGTGGGTTTAATGATTTCAGCTCTATCAAATTTAAAGACTTGCAATGTAAAGAAAAGTAAAGTATAATATAAAAATAAAATGATTATAGAAAACATACAGCAATATATAGATCTATATGATACAGAAAGATATTTATTTTATGTGATAGGCCCAAAAGCAAAAAAAAGAGGTTATTTGACTTTTGATGAATTCTATAAAATATGTATGTGGAAGTCTGCTAGGCAGAAAAATAATTATTTAAAAAATAAGGATATAGTTGAAAAAGTAACAAAAAAAGTTTTTGCAGAAAAAGAAGAGTCAAAGAAAATAGAAATACTGTGTAAGTTTAATGGCGTAAGTATTAAAACAGCCTCTGCTATTTTAACAGTTGTATTTCCAAAAGAATATGGGATTATAGATGAAAGGTGTTTAGATGTATTAAATAAATATAGTATTAAAATTAGTAAATATGCCTCAGTTAAAAATTGGTTAAAATATTTAGGAATAATAAGAAAATTAGCAAAAGATAATAAAAGAATACCAAGGGATATAGATATGGCATTGTTTGCAATGCATCGGGAAATTCAAGAAAAAACAAAAGAAAATTTATATAAAAAATATGCAATCAAAAGAAAATAATTTTTATACAGCAGAAGAGCTAGCAAAAATATTAAGAGTTAATATAATGACTATTTATCGTTATATTAAGGCGGGCAAGATTGAGGTTTATAAAATAGGCAAGGAATTTCGCATAGACAAGGAAGAGTTTAATAAATTTCTTAATAAAGTAAAAAATTAAATAATGGCAGGATTATTTAAAAACAAAATAATAAAAGAAAATCTGAATGAATTTGAGATTCCAAATCTTGAAGAAAAACTTTCTATTTTAAATTCTTGGTTAAATTCTTATAAAAATGGAGAGCTACAAAAGAAAAACGAAACTCAATGCGAGCAATCTTTTAACCAAGATATATTTGTAAAAGTTTTAGGATATGAAACTTTTCCAAGAGAAATCTATACGATACTGCCAAAAGCAAATGTGGAGACAGGGGGTGGTCAAATGCCAGATGCCACTCTTGGATATTTTGATTCAAAAAATCAAAAAGTCTTTGCGGTGGTTGAAATTAAAGATGCAAACACTTCTCTTGATAAATCTCAATATAGACAAGGTAATCTATCTCCCATTCAACAAGCTTTCAAATACAAGCCTCAATATAAAGAATGTGGTTTTGTTATTGCTACAAACTTTATTGAAATAAGATTATTTAGAGATAATCAACTAGACTATGAATTATTTACTCTGCAAGAATTAGTTGACCCTAAGGATGACAATTTCAATTTTAGAAAATTTTACTATCTTCTATCTGTTCAAAATTTTGTTTCAATGTCGGGACAAACAAACACTGAAAAAATTCTTTCTGCAATTAGAATAAAACAAGAAGATATCACTAACGAATTCTACAAAGAATATAAAAAGCTCAGAGAAGATTTAATCAAAGATATACTGAAAAACAACAAAGACATTAAGCGTTCTCAATTTTATAATTTAGTTGTAGAAAAAGCTCAAAAAATAGTAGACCGAATAGTTTTTGTTTGTTTTTTTGAAGATTCAGGATTATTACCAGAAAACAAACTTATTGAGGTGGTTAAATATGGAGATGAAAAAGGTTTATCTATATGGTCCATAATGAAAGATTTTTTTAATGCGGTTGATTCTGGTAGTGCTAAAATGGAAATACCTAATGGATATAATGGTGAACTTTTTAAACAAGATAACGATTTAAATAATTTAAAAATTAGTGATGAAATTTGTAAAAAATTTGTTGAATTATCTAGGTTTGATTTTTCAGAAGACTTATCTGTTAATATTTTAGGTCACATATTTGAACAATCTATTTCTGACTTAGAAAGATTAAAATCTTATTCTGATAAAAGCATTAAAGAGCAAAACAAGAGAAAAAAAGAAGGTATTTTTTATACGCCCGAATATATAGTTGACTACATAGTTAAAAGTTCAATAGGAAAATATCTTGAAGAAAAAGAATTGGAAATTTTAAATGAATATAAACTAGACAACAAAAGATTAAAAGATTATGGTTATAATAAAAAAATAATTGAAGCTTACACTAAATATCACACCTTTCTTAAAAAAGTTAAAGTTCTTGATCCTACGTGTGGTTCAGGGGCTTTTCTTGTAAAAGTGTTTGACTACTTATTGGCTGAGCACAAAAGGGTTTTCAGGATAGTAAGCGAGGCTGAAGGGAGAAGTACGGGAAGTGCATTAATTACAGATGAAGAATTTATAAAGCCGATACTTGAAAATAATATTTTTGGCGTTGATCTTAACCCTGAAAGTGTTGAAATTACGAAGTTATCTTTATGGTTTAAATCTGCTAAAAAAGGAAAAAAACTTATAACATTAAAAAATAATATCAAATGTGGAAATAGCCTAACTTTTAATTGGTCTAAAGAATTTCCAGAGATAATTAATTCTGGTGGATTTGATGTAATTATTGGTAATCCACCATACATAAAAGAATACACTAATGAAAAAGCTTTTAATGGTTTACACAATAATAAGTATTATGAAGGTAAAATGGATTTGTGGCAATTTTTTACTTGCATAGGAATTGATTTGTTAAAACCAAACGGCTATTTATCTTACATTGCTCCAAGTAGTTGGATTACAAATTCTGGAGCTAAAATAATGAGAAATAAAATTTTGCAAGAAAGTAAAATTTTAGAATTTATAGATTTTGGAGACTATAAAGTTTTTAAGCAGGCCGGAATACAAACAATGATTTTTGTAATCAAAAAAGAAAAACCAGTAAATAATAGTCTTGAATATTTAAAATTAAGTAAAACTGAAGATGTTCCCAACTTATTGAACAACAAAAAGATTATAAATTTCCAACAAAAAGATTTCTTAAATAGACCCATTACTTTTATTGGTAAAAAAGAAGACAGTTTATTATTAGACAAAATAAAAGGTAAAGAAAATTTTCAACTAAGCGAAAAAGAAGTTGCACAAGGGATAGTTGGTGCACCCGATGAATTTTTTATATTGAAAGATATATCTCAATTTTCTGAAAAAGAGAAAATGTTTATAAAGGAATTTTATACTTCATCAGAAAAATATGGCCAGCCAAAATCTAATAGTTATATTATATATTTATCTGCTAAAAATTTTGAAAACAAAAAGATTGAAGATTTTCCTAATTTATTTAAACATTTCAAGCCTAATGAATTAATCTTAACTGAAGCAAAAATAAAATATAAAACTCCAAATAAACCATACTATTATTTACATAGAGAAAGAGAGGAAGAATTTTTTAAAGAAGGGCCCAAAATAATTTCTGGTTCAAGAGTTGATGGTGTACAGTTTTTATATACCGAAAAAGAATTTTATGGTTCTCGTGCTTTAAATTTTATTAAAACAAATAGAATAAATTTAAAATATTTAGTGGGAATTTTGAATTCTAGTTTGTCTTTTTTTTGGTTAAAAAATAAAGGAAAGCTATTGGGTAAATTATTACAAATAGACAAAGAACCTCTTTTGGGTATTCCTATTTGTGTTGCCGATATAAATTATCAAAATAAAATATCAGAAAGAGTAACTAAAATAATCTCTAAAAATTTAGAGATGAATAGTGGACTACATAAGAGTCACGAACTCATATGCCACGAATTTGGAATAAATAAAATTAATAAAAAATTAGAAACTTTTTATCTGCTTTCATTTGACGATTTTATAAATGAAAGCAAGACAGTCTTTTCAATTGATAAAAAATCTGAGCTACTAGATTATTTTAATTTACAAAAAGAAAAGATTATTAAACAAAAAAGTGAAATAAATGATTTATCTAGAGAAATTGATAGATTAGTATATGAGATATATGATTTAACAGATAATGAAATAAATATTATAGAGAATGATAATTTATGAAAGCGATAATTTTAGCTAGAGTATCAACAGAAGAACAAAAGGAAATTGGCAATTCTCTGCCTGCTCAAATTGAAAGACTTAAAAATTATTGTAAAAATAAGAATCTTGAAATTGTTAAGGTTTTTAGTTTTGACGAAAGTGCTTATAAAACAAAAAGAGATGATTTTGATAAAGCTTTAGAATATTTAAAAACATCTAAAGAAAAAATTGTTATTTGCTTTGATAAAGTGGATAGATTCTCAAGAAATGTTTTTGATAAAAGGGTTTCTTTGTTGCACGAGCTAGCGATGAAAGATAAAACAGAACTCCATTTTGCTTCCGATAATCTTATTATAGGTCCAAACGTATCCGCAACTGAAAAATTTCATTTTGGCATTAATTTAGGATTAGCGAAATATTTTTCTGATGCCATAAGCGATAGTGTTAAAAGAGCTAACGAGGAAAAGATTAGGGCTGGGGAGATAACAAGAAGAGCTCCTATTGGTTATTTTAATATTAGGGAGGAAAAAGAAAACAAAGGAGGTGTTGTGGTAGATAAGATTAGAGCAAATTTTATATTAAAAATATTTAAATTATATTCAACTGGAAACTATTCAATGAAAACCTTATCTAAAATAATGCAAAAAGAAGGTTTTAAGACAAGAAAGGGAGGGGAGATAGGCACTAGACACATTGAACTAATATTAAAGAATCCATTTTATTATGGTTTTCAAAACTATAAAGGAGAATTGTATCCTCACAAATATGAACCTATCATTAGTTACGATTTATTTTTAATGTGTCAAAAAGTAAAAGAGGGATACAAAAAAGTTCGTAAAAAAATGTCAGGAAAACCATTTATATTTAAAGGTTTAATTACCTGTAATAAATGTGGGTGTAGAATTACTTCAGAATTTAAGAAAAATAGATATGTGTATTATCATTGTACAGATCATAAAGAAATTTGTGAAAAAATATTCGTTAAAGAAGAAGAAATATTAAAACCAATAGAGGAAGTGTTATCTAAATTGGTTTTGCCACAAAATAAAATAAATGAAATCACAGGGTCTCTTAAAGCTACAGAAGATTCTAAGAATAAATTTCAAGAAGAACAATTAAAACAGATTAGAAAAGAATATGATTTGATAGAGTCAAGAATATCTAAAATGTATGAAGACCGTCTTGATGGACGTATTACTATTGATATGTATGACAATTTAATTAAGGATTATAAGGAAAAACAGCAAGAATTATTGTTTAAAATGAAGCAATTAGATAATGCTGATAAAAATTACTATATTACTGCAAATACAATACTTTCTTTAGCTCAAAGAGCTCATCAATTGTTCAAAAGTTCTGAAATAGAAGAAAAGAGGCAAATCATCAATTTTGTATTTCAGAACTTAAGATTAGATGGGAAAAACCTTTTATTTGAAACAAAAACACCCTTTAACTGATCTGTACCCCAAAAAGTGGAC